>DATDES010000195.1:0-5520 GCA_036522975.1 Burkholderiaceae bacterium
AGGTGCTGCAGCGCATTCCTCTGGGCCGCGTCGCCGAGCCGGAGGACGTCGTGGGCGCGACGCTGTTTTTCTGCAGCCCCGCCGCGGCCTTCGTGACCGGCCAGGTGCTGTATGTCGATGGCGGTTTGACTGCCACGCAATAGCTCAGCCTGCCGCGAAGGTAGCCATCCACTGTATCGAGCGCAAACGTCCTGCCCGTGGCCATCGCACTTGCGGCGATCGACTCCTGCGACCATCGCAGTTGCGGCCGAATACCCGTCTTGACGGCCAACTGCTGCACTCTGCCGCTGGACACCGAGGGACCGCTCGAGACTGATCTCAGACACGCGACGCGGCCTGCTGAGTGACGCCTCTTGCCTATAGCTGTCCTTCGTCGAGTACCGAGGCCTACGTCGGCGTGCGGCCAGAAACGGTCAATCAGCCTTCAACGCCAACAGAGCAAGGCTTGCTGGCGCTGCGCTCCCTATTGATCTCCCGGGTCCCAACAGTTCAGTAGTGGGAGGCCCGCCATAGCTTGGGTGGGTCGTTGGTGAGGTGAGCCAGACCGCTGCGCTCGAGCATGCGGTCGCAGGCGAGCTGGGCCTGCTCGAGCACGTCGACCTCGTCGACGCTCGTGACCTGGCGGTGCCGCATCAGCACGCGTCCATCGACGATGGTGGTGTCGACATCGGCCGCGTTGGCGAACGCAGTGACCCGGAACACCGGCATGTTCAGCGGCATCAGGTGCGGCTTGAACAAGTCGACCAGGATCAGGTCTGCCTTCTTGCCAACTTCAATCGAGCCGATCTCGCCATCGAGCCCCAGCGCGCGCGCGGCATCGATCGTCACCATCTCGAGCACGCGGCCATGCGGCAGCACGTCGGCATCGCGGAAGTGACGGCGGTGGTAGTGCATGCACTGTGCCATGTGTCGGAACATGTCGTAGCCGCGGTCGGGTGCGGCCCCGTCGGAGCCGATCACGACATTGACACCGCGGTCCATCAGCTCGGGCACCGGGCAGCGGCCGCGGATCGACATGATCGCGCTCGGGTTGTGCACGATGTGCGTGCCGGTCTCGGCGGCGGCGGCGATGTCGGCTTCGGTCAGGTCGATGCTGTGCGAGAGGAACGAGCGCGGGCCGAGCAGGCCGAGTTCGCGCCCGAGCGCGATCGTGCCGGCGCGGTGCCCATCCTGCGTCAGGCCGAGGCCGTGGCGCTCGGCCAGCGCCACGCCGTCACGCGCCTGCTGCTCGAACTCCGCGCGCAGCGCGCGGTGCGGCGCCTCGTGCATCGGCGCGAACACCGACAGGTTGACCGCCATGCGCAGACGGCCGTCGGCACGGCCGTGGTTGTCGCGCACGATCTCTTCACACACTGCCTGCATCGTGGGCGCGTCGATCGGGCGCGAGCTCGGCGCCGCGCCGTTCCAGTCGGTGTACTCGCGTGGCAACGGAGGCCGCGATGGACCCACCGCCACCACGGAACGCGTTCCCGTGCGCTCAACGGCATCGCAATGGGCGCGCGCGTAGCGCGGGTCGTCCACGCGCATGATCGAGTCACCTCCGCCGAGCAGCGACACGCCGGTCGTGACGCCGGCCTTCAGGCGCTCGAGAGACGCAAGTGCGGACTCGGCCCGCCAGAAGTGCTCGTCGGTGGCCGTGGTGTAGATCGCGCCGGCCGCGTCCATCCAGGCGCTCGGTCCCATGCCAGTGCCGATGGTCTTGAGCAGCGCGTGGCCGGCATGCGCATGGCTGTCAATCAGGCCAGGCAGCACCGCCATCCGGCGGGCGTCGATCACCTGCTTGGCCTCGTAGCGGGCGCGCAGCTCGTCGGACGGGCCGACGGCGACGATGCGGTCCCCCTGCACCGCAACCGAGCCACCCTCGATCACGCGGCGCGCGCCGTCGATGGTGATGACCGTGCCGTTGTCGACCAAGAGGTCGATGACTTGCTTGTCCATGGCGGCTTAGTTCGCTGCCGTCTTGCGAATCAGCCACAGGCGCAGCTGGTTGTCCGGCCCCTGCACCATCTGCACGCCCTTGCGCGCGGCCCAGGTGATCGGCTGCTGGTGTAGCGGCACATGTGAGACGTCCTCGCGCTCCAGGGCCACGGCGTCCTCGATCAGCTTGCCGCGCTTGGCCGGGTCGATTTCGGCGGCCACCTGCGGCAGCAGCGCATCGAACTTGGCATTCGAGTAGCGTCCGGCATTGAGCGAGCCTTCCTTCTGCGTGCGCGTATGCACCACGTCCTTGAGCAGGCCATACGAGTCGGCCATCGGCAGCCCGGCGTGTCCCACCATGTACAGCGACACGTCGTTGGTGTTCAAGCGCACGCTCCAGCGCGGCGTCGGCTCGATCATCAGGTTGGTCTTGATGCCAACGCGGGCCAGCATCGACGACAGCGCGACACAGATTGCTTCGTCGTAGACGTAGCGGTCGTTCGGGCACTGCATGCCCACCGAGAAACCCTGCGGGTAACCGGCCTCGGCCAGCAGTTTCTTGGCCGCCTCGGGGTCGTAGGGCAGCAGGCGTTTGTTCTGCGCCGCAGGAGCACCATTGAGATACGGCGACAGCAGCATGCCGGCCGGCCACGAGGCATTGCGCATCACCGAGCGCTTGATGGTCTCGATGTCGATCGCCTGGTATAGCGCCTTGCGCACGCGAACGTCCTTGAAAGGGTTCTTGCCCTTGACGTCGCTGTACAGCAGTTCATCGCGACTCTGGTCCATGCCGAGGAAGATCGTGCGCAGCTCGGGGCCTTGCGCCACCTCGATGCCGTCACCTTTCAGGCGTGCCACGTCCTGCAGCGGTACGTTGACCGTCATGTCGATGTTGCCGCTGACCAGCGACGAAGTGCGCGTGGCGTCCGCCTTGATGGGCATGAACACCACCTCGGCGAGATTGTGCTTAGGCTTGTCCCACCAGCCGGCGTGCGCTGTCAGCACGGTCTTGGTGTCCACGTCGCGGCTCTTGAGCGCGAAGGGCCCGGTACCGTTGGCGTTGCGGTTGGCGAAATTCTCGCGCTGCTTCTGCAGGTCGCTCGCCTCGGTGGCCCGGTTCGCCTCGGACCAGCCCTTGTCCATGATCAGCAGTTGCACCAGCTCATTGGGCAGGATCGGCAGCGGCGTATTCGTCTCGACATCCACCGTGAAGGCGTCCACCTTGCGCACGTCCTTGATGTCCGACAGATTGCCCTTGACCAGCGAGCCCGGCGTATTGGTGCGCTGCCAGCTGAACACCACGTCGTCGGCGTCGAAGTTCTCGCCGCCATGGAACTTGACCCCCTGACGCAAAGTGAAGCGCCATACCGTGGGCGACGTCACGCGCCACGCCGTGGCCAGCGCCGGCTCGATCTGCAGCTTCTCGTTGAAGCGCACCAGCGATTCGTAGATGTTGCTGACGAAGGCGTTCGTAAAGCTGTTGTTAGTGGAGTGCGGGTCCACCGACAGCGCATCGAGGCTGGCCGACCAAGTCAGCGTCTGCGCTGTCTGGGCTTGCGCACCGGCCACGGCCGCGGCGAGACACAGCGCGGTGGCACCACGGATTAGGGCGAGGGAGAGGTTCATCGATTGCCTTTCGGGGCGCGACGGAGAGATCCCCTCCGTCATTTTGTGACAGGAAAGTATGCCGATTCTCACGGCCTCGGCTCACAACCGGGGACAACGTCTTCGCGCCGCGGGCCGTCGGCGTCGAGCGCCCTTCTTTGCGAGCCTGGTGTCATAGGTCGGGCCATCGGTCAGCCCACGGGTCGTGCGCCTCGTAGGCGGCGCCCAAGTCGAGCAGCAGGTCATCGTGGCCATACGGGCCGATCAGTTGGATGCCGATCGGCAGGCCCTCTCGGGAGGGCCGCGCCGGCAGTGCCAAGCCTGGCAGGCCGGCGGCGTTGACCCAGCCGGTGTAGGCGGCGTGACCACGCGGGCCGACCTCGTGGCCATCGATGCGCGTCGGGTAGGGCTCATGCGCCGGCCAGGGCAGCGCCGCGGCAGCTGGCATCGCGATCACGTCGACGTGATCGAACAGCGCTGCGCACTCGCGCCGCAGGCGCATGACGTGCTCCATGATCTGCCACACGCGCGCCCCCGACACGGCGCGGCCGGCGTCGGCCAATTCGCGGTACTTCGCGCTCGCCTGTGCCTCCCAGTCAGGATGCTGTTCGAACATTGCGGCCAAGCCGACCTGGCCAATCTGCGGCCAAGCTTCCATCAAGTAGCCGATGTCCAGCGGCAATGCGCCGACCTCGACGCGGTGGCCGAGCGCCTCGAGTTGCTGCACGGCCTGGCGGCAGCTCGCGGCGATCTGCGGGTCCAGCGGGTTGGCATTCAGGTGCTCGACGTAGAGCACGCGCAGCGCCCCCTGCGTTGGGGGCTGGCTGGCTGCGTAGGCCGCTGCCATCGATGAGCGGTCGACGGCCGACGGGCCGCGCACGACATTGAAGAGCAGCCGTGCGTCAGCCACCGTGCGTGCCACCGGGCCGATGCAGTCGAAGTCGAGCAGCAGACCGGGCAAGGCGTGATGGCGCGGCCAGGCGCTGAGCGAGGGTTTGAGGCCGACCAGCCCGGTGTGTGAGGCCGGACGGCGGATCGAGCCGCCGCCGTCCTGCGCGATTGCCAGCGGGCCGATGCCCGCCGCCACTGCAGCCACCGCGCCGCCGCTGGAGCCGCCTGGCGTCAGCGCTGGGTTCCAGGGGTTGCCAGTGACGCCGAACAGCGGGTTGGCGGTGTAGCCGTCATTGGCGAACTCCGGCACGTTGGTCTTGCCGATCAGCAGTGCACCGCCGGCGAGTGCGCGCCCGGCGGCCAGTTCGTCGTGCGTCGGGCGATGGTCGCGCAGCGCCGCGGTACCGCAGGTTGTGGGCAGTGCGACCGTGAACAGGCTGTCCTTGACCGTGAACGGCAGGCCGTCGAGCACCGACAACGGCCGGCCATGCGCGAAGCGCTGGGTCGCGGCCTGCGCTTGTGCGAGTACCGCCTCGTCGTGACGCGCCACCACGGCGTTCAGGCGTGGATTGACCGCGTCCATGCGCGCCAGCACGGCCTGCAGCACGTCGACCGGCGTCAAGCTGCCGTCACGGAACCCGGCGACGAGCTGCGTCGCCGGGAGTTGCCAGAGTGGTTGCACGAAGTGCTACTTCATGCCGACCAGCGGACCGATGGTCTGCTTCCAGATGGCCGAGCACTTGTCATAAGACTTGTCGCACAGCTCGCTCCAGATCGGATAGGACACGCTGCTGAGCGCGTCGCGGATCAGCTGCTGGTCGCCGGCAGTCACCGGCACGTCCTTCAGCGCGTACTTCTTGACCGTCTTGCAGGGCTCCTTGCCGACGTTGCAGCGCACAGCGTCGTCGAACAGCTCGCGCGAGTAGGCCCAGACCTCGCCCTCGTACTTGCGGAACGCCGCTTCCATCTTGGCCTTCTGGTCGGCCGGCAGCGCGTTCCACTTCGGCAGGCTCATCGCGTAGGCGTTGAATGCAATCTGGAAGCCGATCGGCATGAAATGCGTCGTGACTTCGGGCCAACCGGCCGAGTTGGCCGAGCTCGGGCCGG
>DATDES010000196.1:0-12444 GCA_036522975.1 Burkholderiaceae bacterium
CGGTGAACTGCTGCGCGCGACATAGACGACCTCGTGGCCGTCGAGCACGCTCACATTGACGGTCTCGCCGCATTGCAGCGAGCTGCGCTGAATGAAGGGCTGCACCAGGCGCGGCAAGCGCGCCGCGCCGAGATAGCTCTGGCCCAGGCGCAGCACGCGCGGCGCGAGCCAGAACTGTTTGCCGTCGGTCGCGGCGTAACCGAAGTGGACCAGGCTCAGCAGGTGACGCCGGGCCGCGCTGCGGGTGATCTCGGCGCGCTGCGCCGCCTCGCTGGCGGTCAGCCGAGGGTGCTCATCGTCGAAGGCTTCGATCACGCGCAAGCCCTTGCCCAGGCCTTCGATCAAGTCCTTCGGGTTGATTTGGGCTTGCGATGAGGTGGCGCGAGCGGGCATGGGAATTACCCTGGAAACGAGCGGTGATCGCGCATTGTGAGCGATTATCGCTCAATCCGCTGGAAAAAGACTTGGCTCGGGGGTGGTCGCCACCTATCGTCACGGCATGCAGATCACCGGCAGCACACGCGTTTTCATGATCCTGGGCGACCCGATCGCCCAGGTGCGCGCGCCCGAGCAGTTCAATCATCTGTTCGCGCGCCACGGCATCGACGCGGTGATGGTGCCGGCGCGTGTGGCGCCGCGTGATCTCGCCAGTTTCGTGGGCCAGATATTCAAGGCTGAGAACTTCGCCGGCCTGCTGCTGACCATCCCGCACAAGGCGGCGATGCTGCCGCTGCTCGATCGCTGCGACCGCTTCGGCACACTGGCCCAAGCGGTCAATGCGGTGCGGCGCAATGCCGATGGTGCGATCGAAGGCGCGCTCCTCGACGGCATCGGTTTCGTCAAGGCGCTGGACCAGTTCGGCATCCGGCAGCGCGGCAGCACAGTGCTGCTGGTCGGCGTTGGCGGTGGTGGGATTGCCATCGCCGCGTCGCTGGCCGAACGCGGCGTGGCCCGGCTCGCCCTGTACGACCCGGACACCGCGCGCTGCGTCGCAGCGGCGGCGATGCTGAAGGGCGCCTGGCCGGCCTTGGTGGTGGAGATTGCCGCGAGCGCTGATCCGGCGGGGTTCGACTGCGTCATCAACGCGTCGCCGCTCGGGCTGAAGGCCGACGACCCGCTGCCCTTCGATCCGGCGCGCCTCTATCCTGGTGCCGCGGTGGTCGACATCCTGATGAAGAACCAGCCGACGCCCTTGCTGCGTGCCTGCCACGCGCGCGGCGTCAAAGCCCATCCCGGCTTCGAGATGCTGATCCAGCAGACCCCCGAGTACATGGACTTCTTCGGCCTGCATCCCCTGGCCCGCACCGTGGCCGAGGACTCTTCCGAATTGCGCCGCCTGATGCAGGCCTTATAGAGTCCCGCGTTCCCGTTTATTCCATTTGAACCCAAGAGGAGACCTCATGAACCTGTTTCGCCGCACCTTCGTCACCACCGCCTGTGCGCTCGCGCTCGCCGGCCCCGGCCTGGCCCAGGCCCAGGCGATCAAGATCGCCGGCCTGTACGAACTGTCGGGCGCCGGTGCGACCTCGGGCACCAACTTCAAGGACGGCGTGGCACTGGCCGTGAAGGAGATCAATGCAGCCGGCGGCATCATGGGCAAGCAGATCGAGCATTCGATCTCCGACACCCAGTCCAACCCCGGCGTGGCCAAGGGCCTGACGACCAAGGCCGTCGACGACAACGTCATCGCGATCATGGGCCCGGTGTTCTCGGGCTCGATCATGGTCAGCATGGCCGAGAGCCGCCGCGCCGAGGTGCCCAATATCGTCGGCGGCGAAGCCGCGGCGATCACCAAGCAGGGCAACCCCTACGTCTTCCGCACCAGCTTCACGCAGGAAACGGCGATGCCCAAGGTGGCGCGCTACCTGGCCAACAACCTGAAGGCGAAGAACGTCGCGGTCATCTTCGTCAACAACGACTTCGGCAAAGGCGGACGCGACGCGATCACCAAGGCGCTCACCGACGTCGGGATCAAGGTCATCGCCGACATCTCCACCGAGTCGGGACAGATCGACTTCTCGGCGCCAGTGCTGAAGGCCAAGGGCGCGAATGCCGATGCCCTCTTCGCCTACACCAACGAAGAAGAGTCGGCCCGCCTGCTGCGCGAGTTGCGCAAGCAGGGCTACAACAAGCCGGTCGTCGGTGAAACCACGCTGACCGGACAGAAGGTGATCGAGTTGGCGGGCGACTCGGCCAACGGGGCCGTGGGGCATGTCGGCCTGACGGTCGACGCGCCGAACCCGCTGATGCTCAAGTTCAAGGCCAAGTTCTACCAGGAGTACAAGTACTTCTGCGACCACAACGGCATCAAGGGCTACACCGGCGTCTACATGCTGAAGGCGGCGATCGAGAAGGCCGGCAAGCTCGACCGCAAGGCGATCGCGTCCGCGCTGCACGGCCTCAAGCTCACGGCCGCCAAGACGCCGGGCGTGATCCTGGACGTTGCCATCGACGACAAGGGCGACCTCGACCGCGAGAGCTACCTGGTCGAGGTCAAGGGCGGCAAGCAGGAAGTGAAGGAAGTGTTGCCGGCCCTGGGCCAGAAGTAGGCGCATAGCGCGGTAGCGAGCGGGGCCCGCCATGACCGACTTTGTCCAGCTCGTCTTCTCGGGCATGGCGACCGGCAGCATCTATGCGCTGGCGGCCCTGGGCTTCACGCTCTTGTGGCAGGCCTCGGGCACGATCAACTTCGCCCAGGGCGAGTTCGTGATGTTGCCGGCCTTCGTGATGCTGGCCTTCGCGACCTTCGGCGCGCCGATGCCGGTGGCGTTTGCGCTGACCTGCGTCGTCGCGGTGGCGATCCTCGGCTGGGCCTTCAAGCGCGGTATCGCCGACCCGCTGCTGCGCTTCGGTCTGATGCCGATCGTCGTCGCGACGATTGGCCTGGCCATCGCCGCGCGTAACGGCATCCGCGCCGGCTACAGCGCCGAGGCGCACCCGTTCCCGAGCCTGTTCGCCGACAAGCTCTTCAACATCGCCGGCGTGACGATCACGCTGGCCGATGTCGGCACCCTGGTGTTTGCGCTGCTGCTGGTCGTCGGCACGCAGGCCTTTCTGGCCCGAACCGTCACCGGCCGCGCGATGCAGGCGGTGGCGCAGAACACCGAGAGCGCGACCGTGCTCGGCATCAACGTGCCGCGCATGATCTTTTACACCTTCGCGATCAACGCAGTGCTGGCCTGCGCCGCGGCGCTGCTGGTCACGCCGACCTATCTGGCCAAGTTCGACATGGGCGAGTCGCTCGGCACCAAGGCCTTCTTCGCCGCCATCATCGGCGGCTTCAACAACAGCCGCGGCGCGTTGCTCGGCGGCATCATCGTCGGCGTCAGCGAGAACCTGGCCGCCGCCTACATTTCGCCGGCCTACAAGGACGCGGTGGCGCTGGTGATCTTCATGGTCGTGATCCTGTTCAAGCCGCAGGGCCTGCTCGGCAAGAAGGTCGAGCGCAAGGTCTGATGCCATGAAGAAGACGCCCCTGCTCATCGCCGCCCTCGTTCTGCTCCTGCTGCTGGCCGTCCCCCCTTTCCTGAAGAACTACGGCATCTACCTGTTCAGCTACTGGCTGGTGTTCGTGATCGCGACGATGGGCCTGAACCTGACGATCGGCTATGCCGGCCAGAAGTCGCTCGGCCACGCGGCCTTCTTCGGCATCGGTGCCTATACGGTCGCGATCCTGATGAAGGCCGGCTTCAGCTTCTGGTTCGGCCTGCCGGTGGCCATGCTCGGCTGTTTCGTCATCGGCCTGGCCCTGGGCGCGCCGGCGCTGCGCGTGCAAACGATCTACCTGGCCTTCGCGACGCTCGGCTTCAACACCGCGGTCTGGCTGGTGATGCGCAACGAGGAGTGGCTCACCGGCGGCACCTTCGGGATCAACAACATTGCGCGGCCGGGCCTGCTCGGCCTTTCGCTGAACGCTGCGCTGCCGTACTACTACTTCGTGCTGGCGATGACGGTGCTGCTCGGTGCGCTGTTGTGGAAGCTGCTGTCCTCGCCCTGGGGCAAGGCCTTCACCGCGCTGCGCGACAACCCGATCCGCGCCGAGAGCCTGGGCGTCAACATCCAGGCCTACACGCTGCTGGCGTTCGCGATCGGCGCGGTCTATGCCGGGATTGCCGGGGCGCTGTTCGCCAGCCTGGTCGAGTTCATCGAGCCGGCGCCGTTCGCGGTCGGTACCTCGATCATGATGTACCTGATGGTCGTGGTCGGCGGTGCGGGCTACTTCTTCGGTCCGCTGCTCGGCTCGGCCGTCGGGGTGCTGCTGCCCGAGTGGCTCCGCTTCGCCCAGGGCTGGTACCTGTTCGTCTTCGGCAGCGCGGTGGTGATGCTGATGCTGTGGCTGCCCGACGGCCTTCTCAGCATTCCCGACCGCCTGAAGGCGCGACGCCACGCCAGGGAAGCGTCGGCGGCGCGCACGGCAGCGGCTTCGAAGGTCGGAGCCGCATCGTGAGCGCCCCCGTTCTCAAGGTCACCGGCCTGAAGAAAGCCTACGGGGCGATCCAGGCCGTCGGCGGCGTGTCCTTCGAGGTCATGCCCGGCGAGATCTTCGGCGTCATCGGCCCCAACGGTTCGGGCAAGACGACGATGTTCAACAGCGTCCTGGGGCAGATCGACCCCGACGCCGGCCGGATCGAACTGAACGGCCAGGACATCACCGGCAAGAGCCCGATGCAGCTCAATCAGCTCGGTGTCGGCCGCACCTTCCAGACCCTGCAGGTGTTCGGCAAGATGACGGTGCGCGACAACCTGCTGGTTGCGGCGCAGGAGCATCAGGGTTCGATGTGGAGCCGCATGTTCGCGCCGGGCGACTCGGGCCTGGGCGCGAAGGCCGACGCACTGATCGACCAGTTCCGCATTCGCCATGTCGCCGACAAGAAGGCGGGTGAGCTGAGCTACGGCCAGCAGAAGCTGGTCGACATCGCGATGGCCTTCATGAGCGAGCCCGACCTGGTGCTGCTCGACGAGCCCTGCGCCGGCGTCAACCCGAGCCTGGTCGGTGGCATCAGCACTTTGCTGAAGGAGCTGAACCAGACGCGAGCATCCGGTCAGAAGGCCAGTTCGTTCGTGGTGATCGAGCACAACATGGACTTCGTGATGGACCTGTGCCACCGCATTCTGGTGATGGTCGAGGGCAAGGTGATGGCCGTCGGTACGCCGACCGAGATCCGCGCCAACAAGCAGGTGCTCGACGCCTACCTCGGGAACTGACCATGAGCGATTCGACCCCCGAGCTCACTTCGTTCGCGGCCCCCCAAGGGGGCGCTCAGCCCCCTCGGGGCGGCCCGTCGGGCGCTGACATCGCGATCGAGTTCGATGACGTGATCGCCGGCTACGGCGAGTTCATGATCCTGAACAACCTGAGCTTCAAGGCCAGGCACGGCAAGATCACGCTGCTGCTGGGGCCCAACGGCGCCGGTAAGAGCACGGTGCTGAAGACCCTGTTCGGGTTGCTGAAGGTGCGCCAGGGCCGTGTGCTGCTCGAAGGGCAGGAGATCACTGGCTCGAGCGCCAAGCAGCTGCTGACGCAGCATGGCATCGCCTTCGTACCGCAGGGCCGCAACCTGTTCGGTCAGTTGAGCGTGATCGAGAACCTCGAGCTCGGCGGCATCACGCTGGGCATGAAGACCACGCACGAGCGCATCCCCGAGATCCTCGACCTGTTCCCGCGCGTCAAGGAGCGCCTGCACAGCGCCGCCTCGTCGCTGTCGGGTGGCGAGCAGAAGCAGCTCGAGGTCGGGCGCGCGCTCCTGCTGCGGCCCAAGGTGCTCTTGATCGACGAACCTTCGATCGGCCTCAGTCCGCTGGTGGTGCAGGACGTGTTCCGCCTGCTGAGAAAACTCGCCGACGCCGGCACGACCATCCTGATGGTCGAGCAGAACGTCAAGAGCGCGCTGAAGATGGCCGACGAGGCGATTGCGCTCGAGTCGGGCCGCCTGGTGCTGCACAAGCGTGCCGACGAGTTGCTGGCCGATCCCAACATCGAGCGCTTGTTCCTGGGTGGGGCGCACGCTGCGCCGGCGGCGGTCTAGCCCGCAATCCAGCCAGCGCCGGTGTCCTGTCGCGCCTGTAGCGAGAGGTCGAACTGCGCCAGGCGCTGCTTGCGCGTGGCCGTGTTGACGCGCGAGCCCAGTGCTCCGGCGGCGGACTACAAGGCCTCAAGCAAGACCAGATCGTCGAGCTTGGGATCGTGGCTCACGGTTCCCATGTTTTCGATCACGGTGACCAGCAAAGCCCGTCGCCCTTCGGCGAACCGGTCGCGGGCCTGCGCCAACACTTGGAGGTCGAGGTTGTCCATCGCGTGCCGATGCTAGGCCATCGTCGCGCGCGGGGCCGCAACCTATCATCCGCACATGGCCACGCCCCCTTTCATCCAGCTGACACCGGCTGACATGGCGCGCGGCGCGCGGCGCGCTGTGTCCGGTTGGTGGGGGATCGTGCGCCTGAGCGCCTTGCTGGTGGAGGCGGCGCTGACGCCGTCGGCCTACGGGGCCGAGAACCGGCGCGCGCTGGCCCGGCATATGGTCGACGATGCGGCGCCGGTGCTGGCCGGGTTCACGGTACTGACTGCGCTGGTCAGCCTGATCGTGATCCGCATCGTCATCGTCACGGCGTTGAGCTACGGGCTCACGCAGTACGCGCTCGAGATGGTGGTGCGCGTACTGGTGCTGGAGCTGATCCCGCTGACGGCGGCCCTCTTTGCCGCGCTGCGTTGCACGATTCCCAACGCGGTGGAAGTGGCGGGCCTGCGCGTTCGGCAGGGTTGGACCTTGTCGACCCGCAACGGGCCCGATGGGCGTGACCTACTGCGCGCCGAGGTCTTGCCGCGCGTGGCCTCAGGCGTGTTCAGCGCGCTCCTGCTCGCGGCCGTGAGCTGTGCAGTGACCTTGGTGCTGGCCTACCTGTCGGTCTACGGTCCGGTGATGTCAGGCCTCGAGGCCTACACCCGCACGGTGGGCCAGATCTTCAATCCCGGTGTTTCGCTGATCTTCGGGTTGAAGATCCTGTTCCTCGCCCTGGCGGTGGCCCTGGTGCCGATGGCCGCCGCGCTTGACGAAGCGCCCCGCACGCGCCGCAGCATGAGCGCTGAGGTGCAGGGCCTGGTGCGCATGTTCCTGGTGATCCTGCTGATCGAGGCGGCGTCCCTCGTGGGCAATTACTATTGATCCGATGAAGGACGACGCCTCGCCCGCCCCTGCAGCCACTCCGGTCGAGCACCTGCAATTCAAGGCCCTCCTGCTGATGGCGCTGTTCGTGCTGCTCGTCGGCGGTACGGCGCTTTACCTGATGTACGCGCGCGGCGTGTTCGAGGTAACGCAGCGCCTGGTCCTGGTGGCCGACGACTCCGAAGGCGTGCGGGTCGGCATGGACATGACCTTCGCCGGCTTTCCGATCGGCCGCGTGCGGCGCATCGAATTGGCGTCGGACGGCACGGCGCGCATCCTGATCGACGTACCACGCAAGGACGCGCACTGGCTGCGCACCTCGAGCATGTTCACCCTGGTGCGCAGCCTGGTCGGTGGCGCGACGCTGCGCGCCTATTCCGGCGTGCCGACCGATCCGCCGCTGCCCGACGGCGCGGAGCGCAAGGTACTGATCGGCGACACCGCGGCCGAGCTGCCGCGCGTGGTCGTGGCCGCGCGAGAGATGCTGCAGAACCTGGCCGAGCTGTCGGCCTCCGATGGCGCGCTGGCCAAGACCCTGGGCAACCTACAGGCGATGACGGAACGCGGCAAGGGGCCGGGCGGTGCGCTGGGCATGCTCAGCAGCGAGGCCGACGCGCAGCAGGTCAGCGCAGCGCTGGCGCGGGCGAACAGCTTGCTGGCGCGCCTGGACGGCATGGCGGCCAAGGCCGATACGCAGTTGCTGGGCCCCGAGGGACTGGTGAAGGAAGGGCGCGCCTCGCTCGTTCAGCTCGGCGCGCTGCTGGCCGATGCGCGCGCGTCGCTGAAGAAGGTCGATGCCGTGCTGGCCGAGGCGCAGGCGGTGGCCAGCAATGCGCGTGTTGCCACCAACGACCTGGGTGCGCTGCGCGGCGAGGTGGATGCGACAGTGCGCAAGGTCGAACAGCTCGTCGACGAGGTCAATCGCAAGTGGCCGTTTGCCCGCGACACGGAGCTGAAGCTCAAATGACGCGTTCGTCTTGCGCAAGGATGCTGCGCTGGTCGCTTGCGCCGGCCCTGGCGTCCCTCGCCGCTTGCGCCAGTGGCCCGCCCCCGCCCGATTGGCAGGCCAACGCCAAGTCTGCAATCGACCAGGCCGCCGTGGCCTACCTGTCCGGCAATGAAGCGGCGGAGGCGCGGGCCTTCGAGCGCGCGCGCGACCAGATCGCGCGCACCGGCCGGCCCGACCTGATGGCGCGCGCCGAGCTGATGCGCTGCGCGACGCGCGTCGCGAGCCTGGTGTTCGAGCCGTGCCAGGGTTTCGAGAGCCTGCGCGCCGACGCTGCCGCAGCGGAGCGTGCCTATGCCGAACACCTCGCCGCCCGGCCCTTGCCGCGCGACGACGTTGAGCGCCTGCCGCCCGCGCAGCGGTCTGTCGCGCTGGCCCTCGCGGGCGGGGAGGTGTCGACGGCCAGCGTGCAAGACATCGACGACCCACTGTCCAGGCTGATTGCCGTGGCCGTACTTTTCCAGGCTGGCAAGGCCAGCCCAGACACGCTGGCGCTGGCCGTCGATACCGCGTCGGCACAAGGTTGGCGTCGGCCCTTGCTGGCGTGGCTCGAGGTGATGGCCCTGCGCGCGGAGCGGGCCGGCGCGCCCGAGGAAGCCCAGCGCCTGCGTCGACGCATGCGGTTGGTTCAGGGCGCGGCGTCTGCATCGACGCCGGCGGCGCGCCATCCGGAGAATTGCCAGAGCCAATTGGCGCGCGGGTCTGGCAGGATTGCGGCATGGCCAAGCTGCATGCCGATGAAATCGAACAGTACCGTGTCGAAGGCTGGGTGATTCCGCGCTTTCGTCTGCCCGTCGCACGCACCGCGACGATGCAGACGGCACTCAACACCCTGCTGCGCGACAACCCCGGGGTGCGCCCCGAAAAACTGGTTTCCGCGCATGTGGAGGGCGACAACGGGGAGGGTGTGCGCGGCAGCCGGGCCTTCCTCGACCTGGCACGAGACCCCGAAATCGTCGAACTCGTCAGCGGCGTGTTGGGCGACGACATCATCCTGTGGGGATGTCACGTGTTCTGCAAGCCTGCGGCGGAAGGCTTCGAAACCCCCTGGCACCAGGACGGACACTACTGGCCGATCAGGCCGTTGGCGAATTGCACGGTCTGGGTGGCGCTCGAAGAGTCGACCACCGAGAACGGCTGCTTGCGTGTCATCCCGCGCTCGCATGCCGCCCAGCAACTGCACGAGCACCTGCATGAAGATCGCAGCGACTTGACTCTCAACCAACGCCTGACGGCCGGTGCGTTCGACGAAGCCAGAGCGGTCGACGTGGAGTTACAGCCAGGCCAGATGTCGCTGCACGATGTCTACATGATTCACGGCGCGAATGCGAACCGGTCGACCAAGCGCCGCACCGGCGTGGCCTTGCGTTACATGCCCGCGACCTCGGTGTTCGAGCGCGACCTGAAGCCCGTCGATGGCAAGACCGGCGTTGCGGTCGACTTTGCCCATCGACCGATCTGGCTCGTGCACGGCACGGACCGGAGCGGGCGCAACGACCTCAGCGTCGGGCACCGGCTCCGCTGATCGGCCTGGCGATTCGCCTGCCGGCCCAAGCGCGGCTGAGACCGGCGCAGGCTAGCGTACGGGTGGATCGGGAACGAAGCCGGGTTGATTGGCCGGGAAGGGACGCGGTCTGACATAGGCGTAGGGGCCCGGTATGACACCCGCCGCAATCAGTCGCTCGACGCTGTCGTATTCGAGTTGGACCACCTGCTCCGGGGCCGGCGTGGCGCGCTCGAAATCCGTCCGCCGTGACACCGACCACTCGCGTTGGCCGTGGCCTGTACCAAGAGACCCGAGACGGGCGCCGGCCGCGTCCGCCGCGGCGCTCTTCTCGTTGGCCGGCGACTGCGCAGTCGCCTGGCCACCGGCGCCAGTCGCATCGGCGGCGCGGCGTTCGGCGCGGGCCGCGATGGGTGGTGAGGGCGGCGGAGCGACATAGGCTGAAGGCGGCGCGGCTGGGCGCTCGCGGAATGCCGCCATGCCGATGACGCCGACGTTGTCGGGCCGACCCGTCTGCGCGGCGTAGGAGCGCTCGATGGGGGCGAACTCGAAGGCCGCGACCTCGCTGCCGGACTTTCGCCAGCCGTTGATGTCGTAGGAGCGGCCCGGATCGAGGACGTAGCCCACCTGCCGCCAATCGGCGGTCTCGCCGGAGATCACGTTGATGCCGTCGACGGCCAGCACCACCAGCACCCGGGTCGGCGTCAGGTTGCGCAACCGCAATGCGTACCTGGCGCCGGGGCGACCGGGCACGAACCGACGGCCGTCCTTGTGGTAGGTCGCGACGACCTGCCCGGTGTCGCGATCGAACACCTCGAGCGAGGCCAGGCTCTCGTGGGCCAAAGCACTGGACGCGCAGCCGGCGAGTGGGACCAGTCCGGCCGCAGCCGCGACGGCGGCGAGCAGGCGGCGCCGGCCAAAGTGGCCAAAGGCGGTGGGTTGATCGGTGCGGCTCATGGCGGGCCCCGTAGTGGATGTGCTCGGTTATACGCACGAGCCACGTGGGCGGGTTAAAGCGGTCGCGGCAAGTCCACAGTGGTGGCTTTGTCCTACAGGCTCGCGGCCTGCAGGATGGCCCGCCCGTTCCGGTACGAGCGCTATAAGTGTTTGCGGGCGCGAGCCTCGCGCTCGCGCTCGTCTCATCGTCCAAGGAGAGGCACATGAAGCCATCCACCATCCCCCCGTCAGACACCGCGCTTGCCGATGAAGACCTCACCGAACAGGCCCACCCCGGCTACGGCGTGCCGTCGCAGGACCCGAGGCCCGCAGCACAGTTTCCGCTGGAGCCCGAGGAAGCCGAACGCGAGGCCAACTCGGCGCTGATGGGTGGCGGCGTGTTGGCCGGCGCGGCCGCGGGCGCCGCCATCGGCACCGCGGTCGCCGGCCCGGTGGGCGTAATGGTGGGTGGTGCCCTGGGTGCCGTCGCCGGCGCACTGGGCGGCGCCGCCGCCGGCACCATGGTGCGCGCGGAAGACTCGAGCGGCGCTGACGACGCGCACGTGGACCCTGTGCGTCTGCACATCGAAGACAGTGGCGGTGGCGGCCGGCCGGTTGTGCTGATCCATGGCTGGCCGCTGTCCGCCCAGGCATGGGAGCCGCAGGTGTCCGTGCTGCAAGCGGCAGGCTATCGCGTGGTGGCCTATGACCGAAGGGGCTTCGGCCGCTCGGACAAGCCGGAATCGGATTACAGCTACGACACGCTGGCCGACGACCTGCAGCGCGTCATGGAGCAGTGCGGACTGCAGGACGTGACCCTGGTGGGCTTCTCGATGGGCGGGGGCGAAGTGGCGCGCTACGTCGCACGGCACGGCGAATCGCGCCTGCGCAGCGTGGTGTTTGCCGCCGCCGTGCCGCCGTGCCTGATGAAGTCGGCCGCCAACCCCGAAGGCCCGCTCACGCCCGAAAAGGCGCAGCAGAAGAAGCAGGCGCTGGAGCAGGATCGCGGTGCCTACTTCGACGAGTTCACGAGGAACTTCTTCTCGGCCAACGGTGCGCTGCTGGTCACCGAGTCGCAGCGCGGCGACGCTCTCGCCCTGTGCCACCAGTCCGCCCAGCATGCGGCGCTGGCCTGCATGGACTCGTTCGCGACGACCGACTTCCGCGACGACCTGAAGAAGGTGAAGCTGCCGACGCTGGTGATCCACGGCGACGCCGACGCGATCGTGCCGATCGAAGGGTCGGGCCAGCGCACCCACCGCGCCGTCCCCCACAGCCAGTTGGTGGTGGTGAAGGGCGCGCCGCACGGGCTGAACGTGTCGCACGCCCAGGCGTTCAACGATGCGTTGCTGTCGCTTCTTCGTGCATGAGGCTGCCACCGCGGTGCGCCGCGATGGCAACCGCGGAGGGGTCCGCTGAAACGGGGCTCCTGCGCCGAACGACAAGGCTGGGTCTGTAAGCGCTTCGGACCTCGGCCGACGAAAGGGGGCATCATGTGCCGCGGCCCGCGCACGTCGGTTTGGCGGCTGGGGCTGCGCCGGAGAACCTTCACGATGGCCACTGCCGACCCTTTGCCGCACGGCGCCGAACGTGTCTACCGCCACCGTCTGCCGGTGCGCCTGATGCATTGGATCAATGTCGTCTGCCTGGTCATCCTGCTGGGCAGCGGCCTGAACATCTTCAACGCCCACCCGGCGCTTTACTGGGGCAAGGACTCGCACTTCGCTTCGCCCTGGTTGTCGATTCGGGCCGAGGATTCGGCGGCCGGCCCGGTCGGCGTGACGGGGTTTGCCGGCCGCGAGTGGCGGACGACAGGCGTGTTCGGCCTGTCGGAGGTC
>DATDES010000197.1:0-8512 GCA_036522975.1 Burkholderiaceae bacterium
ATCCTGCGTGGCATCGTGGTCAGCGAGGCCGAGCGCGCCGCCGTCGAGCAGGTGGCATCCTCCGTGCCGGGGGTGGCCAGCGTCGACAACCAGTTGCGCGTGATGGCGGCCTCGCGCCTGTTCACGTCATCGAAGGTCTGAACTAGATCTTGCCGCGCTGCTTCAGGCGGCTGAGCGTCTCGGCCGACAGATTCAGGTAGGCGGCCAGTTCCTTCTTCGGGATGCGCTCGGCCAACTCCGGGTGCTTGCGTTCGAAGCGGTGCACGCGGCCGGGGCCGTCCAGCAGGTGCAGTGTGATGGTGTGGGCCATGATTTCGCTCATCAGGCGCATCACCTGGTATTCGAAGGTGGCCTTGAACTTCGGGTGGCGGTCGATGAATGCCACCCAGGCCGGCATCGGCAGCTTCGCGACGCGAGCCTTGCTGACGCAGACGATGCTGTACGGCGTCGGCGTATTCAGGCGCCATGCCGCGTAGCTCGTCTCCATGTCCCGCTCGTCGGCAAAGCGCAGGATCATCTCCTTCGCATCGGCATTCGTCACCACCCGCTTCAACACCCCGTCGAGCACGAAGTACTGCTCCATGTCGTGCACGCCCTGGTGCAGCAAATAGTCGCCCTTGTTGCAGTCGACCACGACCAGCTGCTCGTCGAGTTCGCTACGTTCGCCCTCGCTCATCTCCTTGAGAACGATGTTTTGCCTCAACTGAACGCGGATGACGTTGCGTTCGGGGTGGTTGTCAATCGAAGTCGAGATCATCGGTGCAAGGGTCTGCGCATTGGCCAGCCTGCGCCGCCAGGATTCAAATTCCGAAAATTGACCGCGGTCAACGCTGCGGAGAGCGACGGATTTTTATCATACGTCCAACCAGAACCGCAGGAGACACAGGCATGTCGATTGACGTCAAGACCGCGCCGGCACGCAGCCCGGCCGACACGGTCAGGCCCGTCGCCAACGAGGCGACGGCACCCGCGATGACCAACGGCTTCCACCTCGTCATCGACGCCCTCAAGCTCAACGGCATCGACACGATCTACGGCCTGCCCGGGATCCCGATCACCGACCTGACGCGCATGCTGCAGGGCGAGGGCCTGCGGATGATTTCGTTCCGCCACGAAGCCAACGCCGGCAACGCAGCCGCGATCGCTGGTTTCATGACCGGCAAGCCCGGCGTGTGCCTGACGGTGTCTGCGCCCGGCTTCCTGAACGCCCTGGTGTCGCTGGCGAATGCGACGACGAATTGCTGGCCGATGATCCTGATCAGCGGGTCGAGCGAGCGCGAGATCGTCGACCTGCAGCAGGGCGACTACGAGGAAATGGACCAGTTGGCGATCGCCAAGCCGCTGTGCAAGGCGGCCTTCCGGGTGCTCGAGGCCGAGGACATCGGGGTCGGTATCGCGCGCGCGATCCGGGCCGCCGTTTCCGGCCGCCCGGGCGGGGTCTACCTCGACCTGCCGGCGAAGCTGTTCGCGCAGACGGTCGACAAGGCGGCTGGGCAGGCTTCGCTGATCGAAGTCGTCGACCCGGCGCCGCGTCAGATCCCCGCACCCGACGCGGTGGCACGGGCGCTGGACTTGCTCAAAGGGGCAAAGAAGCCGCTGATCCTGCTCGGGAAAGGCGCTGCCTACGCCCGCGCCGACGATGACATCCGCGCGCTGGTCGAGAAGACCGGCATCCCCTACCTGCCGATGTCGATGGCCAAGGGCCTGTTGCCCGACACGCACGAGCTGTCGGCTGCGGCGGCGCGCTCCTATGTGCTGCCCGAGGCCGATGTCGTGCTGCTGGTCGGTGCGCGCCTGAACTGGCTGCTGTCGCACGGCAAGGGCAAGACCTGGGGTGGCAAGGGCCACAAAGCCTGGGGCGGGCAGAAGTTCATCCAGATCGACATCTCGCCGACCGAGGCCGACAGCAATGTGCGCATCGATGCACCGCTGGTCGGTGACATCGGCTCCTGCGTCTCGGCGCTGTTGGCCGGCATCGGCTCTAACTGGGCCAGGCCACCGGTCGAGTGGACCAATGGCATCGCCGAGCGCCGCACCAAGAACATCGCGAAGATGGCGGAGACGCTGGCCAAGGACCCGTCGCCGATGAACTTCCACAGCGCGCTCAACGTCGTGCGCGACATCGTCAAGGCCAATCCGGACGCGATGTTGGTCAACGAGGGCGCCAACGCGCTCGACTTCACGCGCTCGATCGTCGACATGTACAAGCCGCGCAAGCGCCTTGACGTCGGCACCTGGGGTGTGATGGGCATCGGCATGGGCTTTGCGGTCGCGGCGGCGGTCGAATCCGGCCAGCCAGTGATCGCGATCGAGGGTGACAGCGCCTTCGGCTTTAGCGGCATGGAGGTGGAGACGATCTGTCGTTACAACCTCCCGGTGTGCATCGTGGTCCTAAATAACAACGGCGTCTATCGCGGCACCGACAAGAACTTGTCGGGCGGGGCCGATGTCGCTCCGACCGTGTTCGTCAAGGATGCCCGCTACGAAAAGCTGATTGAGGCCTTCGGCGGCGTCGGCGTCTACGCCACCACGCCGGCAGAGCTGCGTCGCGGCATGGAAGAGGCGATCAAGTCGCGCAAGCCGACCCTGATCAACGCGATCATCGACGAAACTGCAGGCACCGAGAGCGGTCGTATCACCAGCCTGAACCCGGCTGCCGCCCTCAAGAAGTAACCGCCTTCCACAAGATCACTCAAGGAGAAGAACACATGTCCGGCAACCTCCCCCTCAAGGGCATCAAGATCATCGACTTCACGCACGTGCAGGCTGGCCCGGCCTGTACGCAGATGCTGGCCTGGTTCGGCGCCGACGTGATCAAAGTCGAGCGCCCGGGCTCCGGCGACGTGACGCGCAGCCAGCTGCGCGACATCCCCAACGCCGACGCGCTTTACTTCACGATGCTCAACAGCAACAAGCGCTCGCTGACCCTGGACACAAAGAAGGCCGAAGGCAAGGCGGTGCTCGAGAAGTTGATCAAGGAATCGGACGTGATGGTCGAGAACTTCGGCCCCGGCGCCCTTGACCGGATGGGCTTCACCTGGGAGTACATCCAGTCGCTCAATCCCGGCATGATCCTGGCGTCGGTGAAAGGGTTCAGCGAAGGCCACCACTACGAGGACCTGAAGGTCTACGAGAACGTCGCCCAATGTGCCGGGGGCGCCGCGTCGACCACCGGCTGGTGGAAGGGCGAGAACTCGGAGCCGACGATCTCGGCTGCCGCGCTCGGCGATTCGAACACCGGCATGCACCTGGCCATCGGCATCCTGACCGCCTACATCGGCAAGCAGAAGACCGGCAAGGGCCAGAAGGTGGCGGCGTCGATGCAGGACGCGGTGCTCAACCTGTGCCGCGTCAAGATGCGCGACCAGCAGCGCCTGGAGAAGATCGGCTACCTCGAGGAGTACCCGCAGTACCCACACGAGATGGAAGCGTTTGCCGACAAGGTGACGCCTCGCGGCGGCAACGCCGGCGGCGGTGGCCAGCCTGGCTGGATCCTGAAGTGCAAGGGCTGGCAGACCGACCCCAACGCCTACATCTATTTCACCGTCCAGGGTCACGCCTGGGAGCCGATCTGCGACGCGCTGAACAAGCCGGAGTGGAAGACCGACCCGGCCTACACGACGCCCAAGGCCCGCCAGCCGCACATCACCGAGATCTTCGCGACCATCGAAGACTTCATCAAGGACAAGACCAAGTTCGAGGCCGTCGACATCTTCCGCAAGTTTGACATCCCCTGCGCGCCGGTGCTGTCGATGAAGGAACTGCTGGTCGACGAGTCGCTGCGCAAGAGCGGTTCGATCGTCGAAGTGCCGCACAAGGTGCGCGGCAGCTACTTCACGATCGGCAGCCCGATCAAGTTCTCGGACCTCAAGCCCGAGGTCACCGCGTCGCCCCTGCTGGGCGAGCACACCGATGAGGTGCTGGCCGAGTTGGGCTACAGCGCACAGCAGATCGCGGCGATGCACGAGGTCAAGGCGGTCTGAGGTTCGCTCCGGCCGCCGTGGCGGCCGGGGAAGGTTCGGTGGCGGCGCCCCGAGCGGGCGCCGCCTTGCCATCCAGGCTAGCCAGGAGGAATCAGCATGCAATCCACGATCGACCTGAACGCGCTGGTCGCCGCGATCGGCGACGCGGTGATGGTCTGCGACGCACAGGGCGCCATCACGCTGTGGAACCCCGCCTGCGAGCGCATGTTCGGCTACACCGAGGCCGAGGTCCTCGGCCAGTCGATGGACCTGATCATTCCCGAGCGCCTGCGCAAGCGCCATTGGGAAGGCTACGACAAGACGATGGCCAGCGGGATCACGAAGTACGGCCATGACGTGCTTCGCGTTCCGGCAGTGAACAAGCAGGGCGCCTCGCTGTCGATCGCCTTCAGCGTCGCGCTCCTGCACGATGCCGACGGCAAGGTGAGCGCGATCGCTGCGGTCATCCGCGACGAGACCAGCCGTTTCAACGATGACCGCGCGCTGAAGAAGCGCTTGGCCGACCTGGAAGCGCAGCTCGCCGCGAAGGCCTAGGACGATCCGATGAGCAAGGCACTCGAAGGCGTCCGCATCCTCGACTTCACCCATGTGCAGTCGGGTCCGACCTGTACCCAACTGCTGGCCTGGCTCGGCGCCGACGTAATCAAGGTCGAGCGCCCGGGCGAGGGTGATGCCACGCGCGGACAGCTGCGCGACATCCCCGGCGTCGATAGCCTGTACTTCACGATGCTCAACCACAACAAGCGCTCGGTGACGATCAACACCAAGAGCACGCAGGGGATGGCGGTGCTCGATCGGCTGATCGCCACCTGTGACGTGCTGGTCGAAAATTTTGCCCCCGGCGCGCTCGACCGCATGGGTATCACCTGGGAGCACATCCAGGGTATCAACCCGCGCATGATCGTGGCCTCGGTCAAAGGCTTTGGCGCAGGGCCCTACGAGGCCTGCAAGGTCTACGAGAACGTCGCCCAATGCGCCGGCGGCTCGGCCTCGACCACTGGCATGTCCGACGGGCCGCCGATGGTGACCGGCGCGCAGATCGGCGACAGCGGCACCGGCCTGCACCTGGCGCTGGGCATCGTCGCCGCGCTGTACCAGCGTACCCATTCCGGCCGCGGCCAGAAGGTGCTGGCGCCGATGCAGGATGCGGTGCTGAACCTGTGCCGCGTGAAGCTTCGGGACCAGCAACGCCTTGAGCGCACGCACACGATGCACGAATACCCGCAGTACCCGGACGGCAAGTTCGGCGACGCGGTGCCGCGCGCGGGCAATGCGTCCGGCGGCGGCCAGCCTGGCGCAATCCTCAAGTGCAAGGGCTGGGAAACCGACCCGAATGCCTACATCTATTTCATCACCCAGTCGGGCGTGTGGCCGGCCGTGTGCGAGGTGATCGGCGAGCCGGACTGGGTCGACGACGAGGCCTACGCGACGCCGCAGGCGCGCCTGCTGCACTTGAAGCCGATCTTCGCGCGCATCGAGCAGTGGACCATGACCAAGGACAAGTTCGAGGCGATGGAGATCCTGAACCGATACGACATCCCCTGCGGGCCGATCCTGTCGATGAAAGAGATCGCCAATGAACCCGCGCTGCGCGCCAGCGGCACGGTGGTCGAGGTCGATCACCCGAAGCGCGGCAAGTACCTGAGCGTCGGCAACCCGATCAAGCTGTCGGACAGCCCGACCGAGGTCACCCGTTCGCCCCTGCTGGGCGAGCACACCGACGAAGTGCTGTCCCAACTGGGCTTCAGCGCCGCTGAGGTTGCGTCGCTGCGGGCTCAGGGCGCGGTGTGACGAGAACGAGAACATGAACGCCAGAACCATTCCCATCGTCGCCGAGGGCGCAAGCCGCCAACGCAAGCGCGAGGCGCCGAAGGGCCGCACGGTCGATCCCATGGCGCTGGACGAGGTTCGCAAGCTGCTCGGCACGGCGTCGCGCGCGAGCGACTTGCTGATCGAGCACTTGCATCGCCTGCAGGATCACTTCGGCCACCTGAGCGCGCGCCACCTTGCAGCGCTGGCGCGCGAGATGGGCCTGGCACAGACCGAGGTGTACGAGGTCGCGACCTTCTATCACCATTTCGACGTCGTCAAGGAGGGCGACGCAGTGCCCCAGGCGCTGACGGTGCGCGTCTGCGACGGCCTGTCCTGCGAGATGGCCGGCGCCCAGGACCTGTTGGCGCGCCTGCCGAAGATCCTCGGCATGGACGTGCGCGTGATCGCCGCGCCCTGCATCGGGCGCTGCGAGCAGGCACCGGCCGTCGCGGTGGGTCAGCAGGCCGTGCCGAACGCCACGGTCGATGCCGTGGCGACGCAGGTGCAGGTCGGGGGCAGCACGCTGACGCCGGCCGGCTTCATCGACCGCGCGACCTACGAGGCGCAGGGCGGCTACCGACTGCTCAAGGAGTGCATCGGCGGCGAACTCGAGGTCGAATCGGTCATCAAGACGATGGAAGATTCGGGCCTGCGCGGCCTCGGCGGCGCCGGCTTTCCAGCCGGGCGCAAGTGGCGCATCGTGCGCAACGAGCTTGCGCCGCGCCTGATGGCGGTGAACATCGACGAGGGCGAGCCCGGCACCTTCAAGGACCGCGTCTACCTCGAGCGCGACCCGCACCGCTTCCTCGAAGGCATGCTGATCGCGGCCTGGGCGGTCGGCATCGCGAAGATCTACCTCTACCTGCGCGACGAGTACCACGCCTGCCGCACGATGCTCGAGAGCGAGCTGGCCCATCTGCGCGCGGCGCCGCCGTATCCGGGCATGCCCGAGGTGATCCTGCGCCGCGGCGCGGGCGCCTACATCTGTGGCGAAGAGTCGGCGATGATCGAGTCGATCGAAGGCAAGCGCGGCATGCCCCGCCTGCGCCCGCCCTACGTCGCGCAGGTGGGCCTGTTCGGCCGCCCCACGCTCGAGCACAACTTCGAGACCCTGTACTGGGTGCGCGAGATTTTGGAGAAGGGCGGCGACTGGTTCACGTCCTTCGGCCGCCATGGCCGCAAGGGGCTGCGCTCGTTCTCGGTGTCGGGGCGGGTCAAGAGCCCGGGCGTCAAGTTGGCACCGGCCGGCATCACGATCCGCGAACTGATCGACGAGCATTGCGGCGGCATGCTGGATGGGCACGCGCTCTACGCCTACCTGCCGGGCGGCGCTTCGGGCGGGATCCTTCCGGCATCGATGGGCGACATCCCGCTCGATTTCGACACCCTGCAGCCCTATGGCTGCTTCATCGGTTCGGCGGCCGTGATCGTGTTATCCGACCGCGATACGGCGGTCGGCGCCGCGCGCAACATGATGCGTTTCTTCGCCCACGAGTCCTGTGGCCAGTGCACGCCCTGCCGCAACGGCACCGCGAAGGCTTCCGCGCTGATCGACCAACCCAAGTGGGACCTGCCGCTGCTCGACGACCTGTCGACGGTGATGCGCGACGCGTCGATCTGCGGCCTCGGCCAGGCGGCGCCGAACCCGGTCGACTGCGTCGTCAAGTACTTCCCTGGGGAGCTGGCATGAATGCAATCACCCGCAAGGAAGCCGCGGCGCTCGACGCGCCGACGGTGAGCTTCGAGCTCAATGGGCGCGCCGTTCGCGGCCGGGCCAACGAGACGATCATCGAGATCGCGAAGCGCGAGGGGGTCGAGATCCCGCACCTTTGCTACAAACCCGGCCTGGACGAGGTTGGCAACTGCCGCGCCTGCGTCGTCGAGATCGGCGGCGAGCGCGTGCTCGCGCCGTCGTGCTGCCGCACCCCCAGCAAAGGCATGAAGGTCACGACCGACAGCGAGCGTGCCGTCAAGTCGCAGAAGCTGGTGCTCGAATTGCTGCTCGCCGACATGCCCGAGCGCGAGTACACGCGGCACAACGAGGTCGACCAATGGGCCGCGAAGCTCGGCGTCGGCAAGCCGCGCTTTGCTTCGCGTGTGCAGCCGGTGCAAGACCTGTCGCACCCGGCCATCGCCGTCAACCTCGACGCCTGTATCCAGTGCACACGCTGCCTTCGCGCGTGCCGCGACGAGCAGGTCAATGACGTGATCGGCCTGGCCTTCCGAGGCGAGAACGCGAAAATCGTCTTCGACATGGACGACGCGATGGGCGGCTCGACCTGCGTGGCTTGCGGCGAATGCGTGCAGGCGTGCCCGACCGGCGCGTTGATGCCGGCGCGCGAGGTCGCGCTGACGGTGCCCGACAAGCAGGTCGATTCACTGTGCCCCTTCTGCGGCGTCGGCTGCCAGCTCACCTACAACGTCAAGGACAACCAGATCCTCTTCGTCGAAGGCCGCGACGGGCCGGCGAACCAGGGCCGGCTGTGCGTGAAGGGGCGCTATGGCTTCGACTATGCGCACCACCCGCAGCGCCTCACCAAGCCGCTGATCCGGCGCAAGGATGCGCCGCCGAAGACCGGCGACTTCGTGATGGACCCGACGCGGGTGATGGACTTCTTCCGTGAAGCGAGCTGGGACGAAGCCATTGCCTTCGCCGGCGGCGGGCTGCGCGACATTCGCGACAAACACGGCAAGAAGGCGCTGGCCGGCTTCGGCTC
>DATDES010000198.1:0-2137 GCA_036522975.1 Burkholderiaceae bacterium
GCGCCACCGCCGACGTCGAGGAAGTTGGCCGGCTCGCCGCCGAACAGCTTGATCGTGTCCATCGTCGCCATCGCCAGCCCCGCGCCGTTGACCAGGCAGCCGATGTTGCCGTCCAGCGAGATGTAGCTGAGGTCGAACTTGCTGGCTTCGATCTCGGCCGCGTCTTCCTCGTCGAGATCGCGGTAGGCCACGATGTCGGGGTGGCGGAAGAGGGCGTTCGAGTCGAAGTTGAACTTCGCGTCCAGGGCCTTGATGTTGCCGTTGCCTTCGAGGATCAGTGGGTTGATCTCGGCCAGGCTGGCGTCGCTGTCCATGTAGCAGCGGTACAGCTTCTTCAGCACGTCCACGGCCTGAGCCTGGCTGGCGGCGGGCACGCCGATGCCGGCGGCAAGTTGCTGGGCCTGGGCGTCGGTCAGGCCGACCAGCGGGTCGACGAAGACCTTGAGGATCTTCTCCGGCGTGTCGTGGGCAACGGCCTCAATGTCCATGCCACCTTCGCTGCTGGCCATCAGCGCGACGCTCTGCGTGGCGCGGTCGGTCAGTGCGGCGACGTAATACTCTTTCTTGATGTCGGCGCCTTCTTCGACCAGCAGGCGGCGCACCTTCTGGCCTTCGGGCCCGGTCTGGTGCGTCTTCAACTGCATGCCGAGGATCTGGCCGGCCAGGGTCTCGACTTCAGCGAGCGAGCGCGCCAGCTTGACGCCGCCGCCCTTGCCGCGGCCGCCGGCATGGATCTGGGCCTTGACCACCCACAGGCTGCCACCGAGCTTCTGCGCCGCTTCGCTGGCTTCGCGCACCGAGAAGGCCGGATAACCGCGTGGCACAGGCACGTCGAACTGGCGCAGGAGTTCCTTGCCTTGGTATTCGTGGATCTTCATGGGGACGTCGGGCAGGCTGGTCGAGGGCCGAGAACCAAGCGGGTGGGCCCCGGGGCGCGGCGCACTTTAGCATGGTGCATCGCACCAAACGCAGGCGTCAGAGGGGCCCGTCGGGCTCCGCCGCACCAGTGCGGACGATGCGCCGGATCACCTCGCTCGAGAAGCCGCGGCCGGCCAGGAAGCGCGTCTGGCGCGCACGCTCGACGGCGGTGCCCGCCGGATCGCCGCCGTACTTGCGGGCCCAGACGGCGCGCGCGCGCGCCAGTTCGCTTTCTTTCAGCTGCTCTGCGGCGGCCGGGTCGAGCGCTGCCCCATGCTGGCCCAGCTCCTGGCGGATGCGCAGGTTGCCGTAGCGTGGGGCGCGAGCGTTCACGCGCGATTCGACGAAACGGGCCTCGCTCAGGTAATGATGGGCGGCCAGCCAGTCAAGCACGGCCTCGACCTCGATCTCGGCGCCGGCCGAGGGATCTTCCTCGCCCGTTTCAGCGGCTTCGGCGGCGCGCTGGCGCGCCACGCGCAACAGCTTGCGCCGCAATTCGACGCGGCTGTGTTCGCGTTGCGCCAGCCACTGCAGTGCACGGGCCTTCAGCGACAGCGGCCTTGCCGCCATAGCGCGTCGCGTCGCGTGCCGTTCAACCAACCTCGCCGGCGGCCAGCAGCGGGATCCCCATCGACTCGCGCACCTTGTTCTCGATTTCTAACGCGATTTCGGGGTTCTCACGCAGGAACTCGCGCGCGTTGTCCTTGCCCTGGCCGATCTTCTCGCCGTTGTAGGCGTACCAGGCACCGCTCTTCTCGACGATGCGGGCGTTCACGCCCATGTCGATGACTTCGCCTTCGCGGCTGATGCCTTCGCCGTAGAGGATGTCGAACTCGGCGGTCTTGAAGGGCGGTGCGACTTTGTTCTTCACGACCTTGACCTTGGTTTCGCTGCCGATCACCTCTTCGGCCTTCTTGATGCTGCCGGTGCGGCGGATGTCCAGGCGAACCGATGCATAGAACTTCAGTGCGTTGCCCCCGGTCGTGGTTTCGGGGTTGCCGAACATCACGCCGATCTTCATGCGGATCTGGTTGATGAAGATGACCATGGTGTTGGTCTTCTTGATGTTGGCGGTGAGCTTGCGCAGGGCCTGGCTCATCAGGCGCGCCTGCAGGCCGGGCAGCGAATCGCCCATCTCGCCTTCGAGTTCGGCCTTGGGCGTCAGCGCGGCCACCGAGTCGACGACGATCAGGTCGATCGAACCCGAGCGCACCAGCGC
>DATDES010000199.1:0-4251 GCA_036522975.1 Burkholderiaceae bacterium
GCCAGCGGGATTGCACTCTGCGGGCGCCAGAAGTTGAAGTGGTACTTGGCCTCGAAACAGGCGTTGCCGGCGTCGCCGATCGCCGTCCACAAAGCGGCCATCACGCGCGCGTTGTCGACAAGGCTGGGGTAGCTGGTCGCGAACTGCTGCAGGTTGGTCGGGATATTCCTGCCCGGAGGCGCAGTATGAAAAAGCGCGGTCTCTAGCTGTTCGGCGGTGCGCACGGTACTCACGGCACCGCCGTAGGCTTTGACCTCCTCGAAGTCGGCCGCATATCGCCCGCTGCCCAGCGCTGGCGGCCCGGCCGGCCGGTACTGCGCCAGGCTCGTCAACGCAAACGGCTTGATGTAGGGCGCCTGACGGTTCACGGGCGTGGGGCCACGAAAGTCACCCGCTTCGGTCCCCGGCACGTAGTCGGACAGCACGACCGAGCGTCCGTCGTTGGCGCGCAGCGCAAGCATGGCCTGCGCCACCTCGGCGCCGACGGCCATGCCGCGCGCCTTGGCATCGCCGGCGGCGATCTCCGCCAGGATGGCGTCATACAAGGGCTGGTAGAGCGCGCTGCGGCTCGGGAACAGGCCGAGCAAAACGCGGTAGGCAGCCTCGTTGGCGGCGGCCTCTGCTGACGCACCTGCCGTGGGCGCCTTGGGCGTGACGGCGTAGGGCTTGTATCCGCCCGCAATGGCCACGACCGCGTCATAGACCGCCAACTGCACCGTGGTCATGTCCGGGCCACCGCGGCGCTCTTCGGGCGTGGCTCCCGCGGGCGAAGGGGCCACGGCGGTCACGATGCCGGCCACGTCGTGCCAGCGCGCCACGACATTAGGACCGTGGTACGGGAGGGTGACCGGTTGCTTCTGTGCCTCTTCGCGGGCTTCGGCCTCGGCTTCGGTCAGGTCGCTGCCGCCACAGCCGACAAACAGCAGGGTTGCGCAAGCCACGGCGCCGAAGTTTCCGAGGCTGCTGTGAAAGATTCGATTCATCGCCATCTCCTGAGTGAAGGGTTGGGGCGATGAATTCTTCGAGTTGCGCGTTGCTCGCGCTCGACATTGCGACGAATACGCTGATTCCGCGGACGAGGCCGGCACGGCGCGCCTGAATCGGCAGCGGCAATCGCTCGCCGCCTCAGGTCACATCTGCCGGAACAGGTGCTCGTGCCCTTCGCTGACCGCGAGCTTCTCGCTGCGTGTCTTCAGCTTGACGCTGACTCGTCCTCGAAAGTCGCGCGACACGCCGGCGATCGCGTTCGCATTGACGATCGTCGAGCGGTGGATCGGCCAGAAGCAACTCGGGTCGAGTTGTTCCTGCAGCTCCTTCAGCGAGCGCCGGATCAGCGCTTCGCCGCTGGCGGTGACAACCCGCGTGTACTTGGTGTCGGACTGGAAGTAGCAGACCTCGTCGACCATGATCAGGCGCACCTCCTGGCCCTGCGAGGCGTTGATCCAGCGCAGGTGTTCGCGTGGCGGCTGCGCGCCGGCGAGTTCGCGCAACAGGCGGTCGAGCGGGGGCGGCGTGTCGTTGAGGCGCTGTTTGACGCGCCGTACCGCGGTGGCGATGCGTGCCGGGTCATAGGGCTTGAGCACGTAGTCGATCGCCCCCTGCTCGAAGGCTGCGACGGCATAGGCGTCGTAGGCGGTGACGAAGACGACGTGGCAGCGCCCTTGCGCCTGCCGCGCCACTTCGAGCCCGGTCAGGCCGGGCATCTGGATGTCGAGGAACATCACGTCGGGGCGGTGTTCGTCGAGCAGTTGAAGCGCCTCGATGCCGCTGCCGGCCAGTGCGGTGATCTTCAGCTCGGGCCACAGCAGCGTCAAATGCGCCTGCAACTCGTCGCGCAGGACGACTTCGTCCTCGGCGATCAAGGCACTCGGGGGGCGCATGGTCAATGCTCCTTGCACTTCAAGACTTGCCGGCAGCCGGCTTCAACTCGATCAGCACCGCATGCAGATTGCGGCCCGAAATGTTCTCGACTTCATGTGTCTCGGCTTCGCTCCAGAACACATCGCCGGCCTTGCCGTCCGCGACCACGACTTTCCCGTCAGGCAATTTGACGCGCACCTTGCCGGACACCAGCGCCACCGTCAGGTGCGCCGGGTGCGAGTGCATGCCCTCGCCGCAGACGCCCATCCCGGGACGGCTGCGGTATTCCAGCGCGCGCAGCTTGTCGTTCTCGAAGGCAACCCGGAAGCTCGACGGCTGCATCTTGGTCGCGTCCTGTGCGCTCGCCGCGCCAGCGAGTGTCAGTCCAGGCAGCAGCGCGAGCAGCGTGCGCCGCAATTCGTTCAAGTCGTCGTGATCGCGGGAATCGTCCATGGTGAGGCTCCTCCTGGGTTGGGAACGGATGAATGCGCCGATGCGGCGCGCGGGAACGGGATTTCGAGTGGCAGGGTCATGGTCAAGGCGGCGACGCCATCGGTGGCAGTGCCATCGGCAGCGGGCGGCGCCAGCACCACGCCGGCCCCATTGCCGCAGGTCGCACGCAAGCCGACGCGCAGGCGGTGCAGCAGCTCGTCGGTCAGCCAACCCGGCCCTGGCTGCCCATGCATTGACAGCAGTACGCTGGATGCCCCGCGCGCCGCGGTTATCGTGATCGGGGCCGCGCCCGCCGTGCTCTCAGCGAGCTGGTCGAGCAAGGACAGCAGCAGCAGCGGCGGGAATGGCAGGTCGAGGAGTGCGGCATCGATATCACAGTGCCACCTGGCGGCGCGCGGGTCGAGTTCGGCACAGAGCTGGGCGTAGCCGCGACCCACAACCAGTTCTTCACCGAGGGTCGAATGTCCGCTGCGCACACCGGGCATCGCCAGCCGCAGGAAGCCGACCAGTTGGTCGAGCAGGCGATCGGCACCGGCTGCGTTGCCGTCATAGCGACGTTGCATCTCATCCAGCACCCGCAACAGGAAGGCGGGATCGACGGAACCCTGCAGTCCCGCCAGCTGTGCTTGATTGAAGAGGGTCTCGCTGCGGGTGCGTGCAATTTCGGCTTGACCCAGCATCGCCCGCGTGCGTTCGGTGCGATACGCGAGCGCGCAGGCAGCGACAAACATGCCGCCGTACGACAACTGGCCCCAGGCCAGGAAGACGTCGCTCGAGATCATTGGCGTCAGATCTGGAAACAGCGACAGCTCAGCGAGTGAGTCGCGCAAGGCAGCCCTCAGGAGGGTGATGAGCATGGCCACTGCAGCGGTCGCCAGCATCAGTTGAAGGGTGGACAGTCGCGGTACCAAGAACGAGGTCGACACCATGAGCAGGCTCGCTGAGAGCGCCCACTCCGGCACCGCCTGCAGCGCTCTGAGCGCCCACTCACCGGGATTGACCGTGCTGGCCGGAAGGACGGTTTCCAGGGCACCTATGGCTGTGGCCCACAGCAAGGCATAGGCAAGGCCGCGGCGCCAGCCGAAGGCCAGCGGCGACGTCTCGCCTTGCCGGAGCGCCTTCACAATGCAGCCCCCACTGGCCGCCGCGGCAGGCACATACGTGCCCGCAAGCCGCTGGGCCGGTTGCTTTCCAGGGTGAGCGATCCGCTTGCGCCGTACAACGTCGCGAGCCGGCTCCGGATGTTCGCCAGGCCGATGCCTGAACCGCCGCTGCCTGTAAAGCCGACACCGGTATCGGCGACGGTGACTTCCAGCATGGCGCCGACCGCCTGGGCTCGAACCTCGATCGTGCCGCCTTCGGGCCGTGGCGCGATGCCATGCTTGACCGCGTTCTCGACCAGCGTGGCAATCGTCAGCGGAGGCAATTCGCAGTCGCGCAATTCGTCGGGCACATCCCAGCGCAAGCTGAGGCGGCCCGCCATTCGCGTCGCGACGACGTTCAGGTAGGCAGCGACCAGATCGAGTTCCTGCCCGAGGCTGGTCTGCTGCGCGCTCTCGGTTGCCAGTGTCCGACGCAGGTAAGACAGCAAGTGCTCCAGCAGTTGCGCGCCCAACGCCGGATCGGTCAGGTGCAGGCGGCGCACAGTGGCCAGGGTGTTGAACAGGAAATGCGGCTCGATGCGGCTGCGCAGAACCTGCAGCCGCACCTGAGCCAGTTGGCCTTCGACCTGTGACCGGCGCAGTTCAGCGCCTTGCACTGCTGCTCGCGCGTCCACTGAACGACGCCACAGATAGACCATCGAGGCAATGCTGCAGCCCACGACCGTCCACTGCAGGGCGCGGGCGATCGCCAGGCGCAGGTCGACCGTTGCGCTGCGGTTGTCCGCAGCGAGAACGGTCAGCTCGCCGGCGACCGCGCCGCAGGCGATCGCCGCGA
>DATDES010000200.1:0-10513 GCA_036522975.1 Burkholderiaceae bacterium
AGTCGGCATAAGCGCCGTAGGCCGCATCGAAAGCCGAGATGACCGAGAACAAGGAGGCATCGCGCGGCTTGAACGGCGCGGCCAGCGCGGCCGTCCGGCCGTGCCGCGCGCAGGCGACGATCTGCCACTGGTTGACCAGGTCGACATAGCGTCGCAGGGGCGAGGTGGCCCAGGTGTACTGCGCCACACCCATGCCGGCGTGCGGCGCGGGCTTGACGCCCATGCGAACCTTCACGCCGGGCGCCAGGCTGGCCTGGCTGCGGTAGATGCCAGGCACCCCGCAGGCTGCAAGCCAGGCACCCCAGGTGCTGTTGGCGAGGATCATGGCTTCGGCCACGATCAGGTCGAGCGGCGCACCGCGCTTGCGCGTCGTGATCTGCACGATCTCGTCGCCGCGCGGCTCTGCGTCATCGTTCCCGTCGAGGCGGAAGTTGTAGTCAGGCCGGTTGAAGTTCTCGGGCTTGCCGCGAACGACTTCGCGCTGGGCCTTCAGCGCGCGCGCCAGGCGCCAGGCGAAAGCCAGCTCGGCGGCAAATGGGTAGTCGGCCGGCGCAGCGCCCTCGAGTGACGCTTCGCTGATCACCGCGTCGAGCTTGTCGTGACGCAGGTTGGCCACGATCGGCACCCGTTCAAGCCGGGTCTCGCTGGACCGGACTTCGAGCGTCGCTTCGTCGATGGTGAGATAGAGGCTGACTGCCGGGCAGCTGCGGCCTTCGGTCAAGGTGTAGGCCTGGACCACTGCGTTGGGCAGCATGGTCAGCTTCCAGCCCGGCATATAGACCGTGGACAGGCGCTCGGCGGCCACCTTGTCGATGGCGCTGCCCGGCGCGAACGCCAAAGCCGGTGCGGCGATGTGGATCCCCAGCGTGACCGTGCCTTGCCCCAAGTCCTGCACCGAGAGCGCGTCGTCGATCTCAGTCGTTGCCGAGTCGTCGATCGAGAAGGCCTGGCAGCCGGCCAGCGGCAAGTCGTCGTCGATCGGCGGCGACTCGAGCCCGACCGGGAACCCGGTGCCGCGCGGGAACTGTTCGAACAGGAAGCGCTTCCAGTGGAACTGGTACGGGCTCGTGATTGCGCCGGCAGCCGTCAGCAGTTCGAGTGGCGCCCGTTGCGAACGCTTGGCCGCTTCGACGACGGCCTTGTACTCGGCCGCGTTCTTGTCCGGCTTGAACAGGATCTTGTAGAGTTGGTCGCGCACCGGGGCCGGGCAGTTGCCGGCCTGCAACTCGGCGGCCCAGGCCTCGATCTGCGCCGCCACCTGCTTCTTGCGCTCGATGCCGAGCAGGGCCGCCTTGACGATCTCTTCGGAGGCCTTCTTGAATTGCCCCTTGCCGAGGCGGCGGAAGTAGTGCGGCGCCTCGAACAGGCGAAACAGCGCCGCGGCCTGGTGCTCGGCCCCGGCCTTGGCGCTGAAATACTCGCGCGCCAGGTCGGTGAAGCCAAATTCGGCGTCGGGAGCGAAGGTCCAGGCCAGGTCGAGGTCGATCTCGAGTGCAAGAGCCTGCGCCCGGGCGATCAATTCGGCGGGAGCGGGCTGTTCGAACTTCAGCAGCAGATTGCCGGCCTTGACCTTGACCCGCTTGCCCGAGTCGAGCTCGACTTGAGCCGAACTTGCGGCTTCGGACATCAACCGGCCGGCGTGAAACTTCCCGGCGTCTTCGAACAGGGCGTACATAGGCGCGGGATTGTCGCCGACGGCGGCTGACCGGGCGCCGCAGCGGCTTCAGCCGAGCAGGCCGAGGAATCGCAGCACGTGGGGCAGGTCGGCGTCGAAATCTGCCAGGCCGTGATCGCTGCCTTCGAGCAAACGGATCTCGGCACCAGGGTAGCGCGCTGTCATCTCGCGCCAGTCGAGCACCTCGTCGCCCTTGGCGATGACGGCGAAGTAGCGCTCCGGGCGCGTGATCGTGCGGGGCGTCAACACGCGCAACTGAGTCACGTACTCGGGCCGGAAGTAGAAGTGGTCGTCGGGGTCGTGGAACGAGGTCAGTTCGCAGATGTGTCCGGCCAGGTCGCGGGCCGGGTTGATCGCCGGATTGAGCAGCACGGCGCGACAACCGGTCCTTTCTGCCACGACGGTGGCATAGAAGCCACCGAGCGAACTACCAACGACTGCCATGCGCTCGACCGGCCAAGTTGCGAGCTGGGCGAACACCAGCGCCATCGCCTCCTTTGGCGAGGGCGGCAGTTGCGGGCACCACCAGTGCACCGCGGGTCGGTGGGCGCGCATCCAAGCGCCCATCAACAGCGCCTTACTCGACTTGGGCGACGAGCGGAAGCCATGCAGGTATAGGACGTGCGTCGGCGTCGGCGCCGGCGCCGATGCCGCGATCGGGGTCATCCGAACTTGGACTTCAGCGCAGCGAGCAGCTTGCCGTGGATGCCGCCGAAGCCGCCGTTGCTCATGCAAAGGACGTGGTCGCCAGGTCGGGTGGCCGCCGCAATGGCAGCCACCAGCGCGTCGACGCTGTCGGCGACGCTGGCCAGGGCTCCCATCGGCGCCAGCGCATCGCGCGCGTCCCAGCCGTAGTTGCCTTGCAAGCAAAACGACAAGTCGGCGTCTTCGAGGGCCCAGGGCAGCTGGGCCTTCATCGCCCCGAGTTTCATCGTGTTCGAGCGCGGCTCGAACACCGCCAGCACCCGCGCCAGGCCTACGCGCTGGCGCAGCCCTCCCACGGTGGTCCGGATCGCGGTCGGATGGTGTGCGAAGTCGTCGTAGACCGACACGCCGCCGGCTTCGCCGACCAGTTCCATGCGCCGCTTGACGTTCCTGAAGCGGCCCAGCGACGCGGCGGCGGCCTCCGGCCCGACACCGACATGCTCGGCCGCAGCGATCGCTGCCAGCGCATTGAGCTGGTTGTGTTCGCCCTGCAGCGTCCACTCGACGCGGCCGATCTTCAGGCTGCCGCGCAGCACGTCGAATGCATGCGCCTCGCCGCGCGCGCGCAGGGCCCCGGGCTCTTCGCGCAGCGCACCGAAGCGCACCACCTCGCTCCAGCAGCCGCGTGTGAGCACGCGCTGCAGGGCCTCGTCGCGGGCGTTGACGACCAGCCGGCCCTTGGCCGGCACGGTGCGCACCAGATGGTGGAATTGGGTTTCGATCGCGGCCAGGTCCGGGAAGATGTCGGCGTGGTCGTATTCGAGGTTGTTGAGGATCGCAGTGCGCGGGCGGTAATGGACGAACTTGCTGCGCTTGTCGAACAGCGCGGTGTCGTACTCGTCGGCCTCGATCACGAAATGCTGACCGCCGCCCAGGCGCGCCGAGACGGCGAAATTCATCGGCACGCCACCGACCAGGAAGCCCGGGTTCAGGCCCGCCGCTTCAAGGATCCAGGCCAGCATCGAGGTGGTGCCGGTCTTGCCGTGGGTGCCGGCCACCGCCAGCACGTGCTGGTGCCGCAGCACGTTCTCGGCGAGCCACTGCGGGCCGCTGGTGTAGTCGGCGCCGGCATCGAGAATCGCCTCCATCAGTGCGAAGTCCTGCGAGCGCGCGCGGGTCACCACGTTGCCGATCACGAAGACGTCGGGCTTTAGCGCCATCTGGTCGGCACCATAGCCCTCGATCAACTCGATACCCAGCGCACGCAACTGGTCGCTCATCGGCGGATAGACGTTCGCATCGCAGCCGGTCACCTTGTGCCCGGCTTCGCGGGCGATCGCAGCAATGCCACCCATGAAGGTGCCACAGACGCCCAGGATGTGGATGTGCATGCCCGCGGGCCTCAAAGCGTCGCGAACGCCTCGCGTGCAGCGGCCAGCGTGTCGTCGATCTCGACATCGCCGTGAGCCGCGCTGACGAAACCGGCTTCGTACAGGGCCGGCGCGAAATACACCCCTCGGTCGAGCATGGCGTGGAAGAAGCGGTTGAAGCGCTCCTTGTCGGTGGCCATCACCGCGCCGTAGTTCTGCGGCAGGCGATCATCGGAGGACTGGGCAAAGAAGAAGCCGAACATGCCGCCTTGACTGTCACTGACCAGGGGCACGCCGGCCGCGCGTGAGGCGGCGACCAAGCCACCTACCAGCGCCTGCGTGCGCGCGCCCAGGGTCTCGAAGAAACCGGGCTTCGAGATCTCGTGCAACGTGGCCAAGCCGCAGGCCGTTGCCACCGGATTGCCGCTCAAAGTCCCGGCCTGGTACACCGGCCCGAGCGGGGCCAATTGCTTCATGATTTCGCGCGGGCCGCCGAAGGCGGCCAACGGCATGCCGCCGCCGATGACCTTGCCGAACACGCTGAGGTCGGGCGCGAAGCCGGGGATGACCTTGGCATACAGGCCCTGCGCGCTGCCGAGGGCCACCCGGAAACCCGTCATGACTTCGTCGAACACCAGCAGCGTTCCATGCTGCGTGCACAGTTCGCGCAGCCGCTTCATGAAGGGCAGGCTGGCGCGGACAAAGTTCATGTTGCCGGCGATCGGCTCGATCATCACGCAGGCCAACTCGTTGCCCTGCGAAGCGAAGGTGGTTTCGAGCTGCTCGACGTTGTTGTATTCGAGGACCAGCGTGTCCCGGACCACCTCGGGCGGCACGCCGGCACTGGTCGGGTGGCCGAAGGTCGCCAGGCCCGAGCCGGCTTTCACCAGCAGCGCGTCGGCATGGCCGTGGTAGCAGCCTTCGAACTTGACGAGCTTGTTGCGCCCGGTCGCGCCGCGCGCCAAGCGCAAGGCGCTCATCCCGGCTTCGGTCCCGCTGGAGACCAATCGGATCTGCTCGACGCTCGGCACGTGGCGGATGATTTCTTCGGCGAGCTCGATCTCGCGCTCGGTCGGCGCACCGAAGGAAAGGCCGTCGCGCGCGGCGCGCTGGACCGCCTCGAGCACGGCCGGGTGGCCGTGGCCGAGGATCATCGGGCCCCAGGAGCCGATGTAGTCGATGTAGCGCCTGTCTTCGGCGTCCCACATGAACGGGCCCTCGGCGCGGGCGATGAAGCGCGGCGTGCCGCCGACCGCGCGGAACGCGCGCACGGGCGAGTTGACGCCGCCGGGGATGACCCTCTGAGCGCGCTCGAAGAGCGCCGCGTTCGTGCTGCTCGCCCGCTCGAACAGCGGCGCGTTGCTCCACCGGTCAGTGGACACGGCGCGGAGTCCCTCTCGGCTCGCCGAGGGTGTCAGCATCGGCTGTCGGCAACGCGCCTTCCTCGCCCGGAGCGGCCTCGCCTTCTTCCCCGGGGGGGAGGGCCCAGAAAAAGCGGTCGGGGATCACGTTGCCCATGCCGGGACGAAAACCAGAGTCGAGGCTCTGGTCGAGAAAGGCCAGGGCCTCGCCGACTGCGGCCGAGAGTTCGCTGCCGGCAGCCAGCAGGGCCGCCAGTGCGGCCGACAGCGTGTCGCCGGCGCCGACGAAGCTGGCTTCGAAGCGCTCGAACTTCTCGCCAGTGATGGCGCCCTGCGACGAGGCCAGCACGTTGTCGATCCACTGCTCGCTGGTCTTGCCCGGCAGCATCACGCCCGTGACGAGCACGTAGCGCGTGCCGTGCTCGGCCGCCGCGACGGCCAGTTCGCGCGCCGAGGGCGGGCGCTCGCTGTCCCACTCGGGCAGCAGGAAGTCGGTCAGGGTCTTGTGGCTGCCGACCAGCACCTCGGTCGCCGGCAGCACCAGCTCGCGAAACGCATCAAGGTAGGGCTGCAGTTCGTCGTCGTCGATCCAGCCCAGGCTCGGGAGGTAGCTGACCAGGGGCACGTCAGGGTAGTCGGACAGGATCTCGGCGACCGCACTGACGGCTTCGGCGGTGCCGAGAAAGCCGACTTTCCAGCCGGCGATGGTGACGTCTTCGAGGATCGTTCGCGCTTGTTCCGCGACCGCGTCGACGTCGATCGGATGTTGGTCGAAGATTTCGGCGCTGTCACGGATGACGATCGAGGTGATCACCGGCAGCGCGTGGGCACCCATCGCGGCGATCGTCGCGACGTCACCGGCGCTGCCGCCGGCACCGCTGGCGTCGCTGGCGTTGAAACTCATCACGCAGGCCGGCGCGGGTTCTTCCAGCGTCGGGTCTTGCGGGTCGGCCGGTGGGGTGGGGGCGTTCATGGGGCGTCGTCCGGCGCGGTTGCCTGGGGTTGGTCAGACCTCCAGAAGTTTGTGAAGAATGTTGCGTATGTGCCTACGGCGTCTTGGGTTCTTCAAGTATGCGGTGTCTACAATTGCCCCCCATTGTAGTGATTGACTTGCGAGACGTGAGCGAACAAGCGCGTACCTGGATGTGCCTGATCTGCGGCTGGATTTACAACGAGGCGGAGGGCGATCCGGAACACGGTCTAGCTCCCGGAACCGCGTGGGCGAACGTGCCGATGAACTGGACCTGCCCCGAGTGCGGCGCGCGCAAGGAAGATTTCGAGATGGTGGAGATCTGAGCCCGGCCCCGCTCGGCCTGAAGCCACCGCCGCCAGACCAAGGAGAAGCTGTTTGACCACCGCTCCCCATGCAGACAGCGCCGACTCCGGAGTCAAGGTGCTGGTCATCGACGACAGCAACACGATACGCCGCAGTGCCGAGATCTTCCTGGCCCAGGGCGGCCACAAGGTGGTGCTGGCCGAGGATGGCTTCGACGCTCTGGCCAAGGTCAGCGACCACACGCCGGCCCTGATCTTTTGCGACATCCTGATGCCGCGCCTGGACGGCTACCAGACCTGCGCCATCATCAAGCGCAACCCGCGCTTCGCCCATGTGCCGGTGATCATGCTGTCGTCCAAGGACGGCCTGTTCGACAAGGCGCGCGGGCGCATGGTCGGCTCCGAGGACTACCTGACCAAGCCCTTCACCAAAGAGCAGTTGCTGCGCGCGGTGGCGCAGTACCGGCCCGGGGCCTGACCCGCGGTACTGCAAGGCCGCGCACGCGGCGATCCTGCCAAATCCTGTTTGTTTCATTCCGACAATGGCCATTCAAAACATCCTGCTGGTCGACGACTCGAAGACCGAACTGCACTACCTGTCCGAGCTGCTCACGCGCAAGGGGTTTGTGGTGCGGACCGCCGAGAACGGCGAGGAGGCGATGCGCCGTCTGGCCGACGACAAGCCCGACCTGATCCTGATGGACGTGGTGATGCCGGGCCAGAACGGCTTTCAGCTCACGCGCGCCATCACCCGCGACCCACGCTTCGCCGACGTGCCGGTGATCATGTGCACCAGCAAGGGCCTGGAGACCGACAAAGTGTGGGGCATGCGCCAGGGCGCACGCGACTACGTCGTCAAGCCGGTCGACGCCGACGAGTTGATCTCCAAGATCCACGCCTTCGACTAAATGACTGCACCAAGCTCGCCTGGTTCACGCCCCCCGAGGGAAGCTCAGACCGCTTGGGAGCGGCCCGGCGCTGGCCTGAGAGGTAGTTAGGGCATGGCCAACAAGCAAGCCCTGCGCGAGTTGCAAACGCGTCTGGCCGAGCGCATGCAGGCCGCGCGCACGCAGCCGCGCGGCCAGTCGTGGCTCGCCGTCGAGTGCCGTGGCCACGGTCTGCTCCTGCCGCTAGAGCAGGCCGGTGAGATCTTTGCCTTGGTGCCGCTGCTGCCGGTGCCGCACACCCAGACGTGGTTCGCTGGCGTTGCCAATCTGCGCGGCGGCCTGCACGGGGTGGTCGACCTGGCCCGCTTTCTCGGATTGCCTGAGCAGGCCGGTACCGACGCCGGCCGCGACCAGGCACGTTTGATCGCTTTCGGGGCGTCGCTGGGTCTCAACGCCGCGCTGCTGGTCGATCGCCTGGCCGGGCTGCGCGGCAGTGACCAGTTGCGCAGTCAGTCCGACGACGCGGCCGCGATCGATGCCGCCCGGCCGTCGTTTGCGCCGACGTGCTGGCTTGACGCCGAGGGTCGGCGCTGGCAGGCACTCGACTTCGGCGCCCTCGCACGCGACTTTCGTTTTCTGTCCATCGTCGCCTGAGCCATCCATCGTTCAGCCTTCCCAGGGGTCAGCATGAGTTTCCTAGACAAGTTCACGAGCAAGGGTCCCAAGGGTCGTCGTGGTCACCAGCCGACGGACGACGACCTGGGTTCGATGTTCGACGAGGTGGTGCCGCTGGGTGTCGAAGAGGCTGCCTTGGCCGCTCCAACCACCGCGTCGATGGTGCGTGACATGAACCTCGCGAACCAGTCCCGCCCACTGTCGGCCGATTCGTCGATCCTTTCGGAGGCCCTGCCGTCGGAGACCGCAGGCGAATTCATCGAAACCCGCCTGCCCGGTCTGGAGGGTGCTGACGCAAGCGGCACCGGATTGCCTCTGATCGGGGCCTTGCCGCTCGCCCAGCAGCAGCGCATTCTGGCCTTCATCGTCGGCGGTGGTCTGGTGGCTCTGGCCCTCGGGGCCTATCTGACGATCAGCGCCGCCAACCGCAGCGCGGCCCAGGTCGGCGCGACCGGGCAAGCGATGATGCAGTCGCAGCGCCTCGCCAAGTCGGTCTCGCAGGCCCTGGTCGGCAGCGCCGCGGCCTTCCCCGAAGTGCGCGAGAGTGCCGAGGTGCTGGCCCGCAACATGCGCGGCCTGAAGGACGGCAGTGCGGACGTCGCTGTGGCACCTGCGGCGGCCCAAGATGCGATCGAACCGTTGATGGTGATGATCGACCGCGCCGAAAAGAACGCCGCGACCGTGCTCGGCCAGCAGAAGACCTTGACCCAGGTCGGTCTGGCGCTGCGCGCGATCAACCGCCAGTCGGCGGAATTGCTCGAAACAGCCGAGACCGTGGCGTCGCTGAAGTTGCAGCAGGACGCCAGCCCAGGCGAGATTTCGGCTGTCGGCCAACTGGTGATGCTGACCCAGCGCATCGGCAAGAGCGCCAACGAATTCCTGACCACCGAAGGGGTCAGTCCCGAGGCCGTGTTCCTGCTCGGCAAGGACCTGAACTCCTTCCGTGAACTCGCGACCGGTCTGCTCAATGGCAGCGCGGAGTTGCGCCTGCCGCCGACCAAGGACGCGCAGACGCGCGAGCGTCTGACGCAGCTGGTCGACCAATACGAGAAGACGCGCGCGGACGCCGGCGCGATTCTGGGCAACCTGCAGGGTCTGGTCGCCGCGCGCGAGGCGCAGGCCGCGGTGGTCGCCGACAGCGAGCCGCTGCGCAAGGGGCTCGACGTGGTGCAGGAACGCCTGTCTGGATCGGGCGTTGGCGGGGGACGCTGGACTCTGGTGGTGCTCGGCGTGCTGGCCCTGGTGGCCGGCGGTTTTGGCTTCTTGCGCCTGTTCGTCGCCGATCAGGCCCAACGTTCGCGCCAGGCCGAGGGCCAGCGGGTCCAGGCCCAGCGCCTAGAGCAAGAAGCCAAGCGCGTCAACGACGCCAACCAGGCGGCGATCTTGCGTCTGATGAACGAGTTGCAGAGCGTTGCCGAGGGCGACTTGACGCAGCAGGCGACGGTGACCGAGGACATCACCGGCGCCATCGCGGACTCGGTGAACTACACGGTGGAGGAACTGCGCACCCTGGTGTCGCAGGTTCAGGGCACGGTCGGCCGGGTGACCGACACCACGCAGCAGGTCGAGAACACGTCGACCGAGCTGCTGGCTGCATCGACCGAGCAGCTGCGCGAGATTCGGGAGACCGGCGAGTCGGTGCTGCAGATGGCCGGCCGCATCAACCAGGTGTCGGCGCAGGCGCAGCAGACCGCCGAGGTGGCGCGGCGCTCGCTGGCCGCCGCCGAAACGGGCCGCGACGCGGTGCAGAACACGATCGGCGGCATGAACACCATGCGCGACCAGATCCAGGAAACATCCAAACGCATCAAGCGCCTGGGCGAGTCGTCGCAGGAGATCGGCGAAATTACCGAGCTGATCTCGGACATTACCGAGCAGACCAACGTCCTGGCCTTGAACGCGGCGATCCAGGCCGCGTCGGCCGGCGAGGCGGGCCGCGGCTTCTCGGTCGTGGCCGAGGAAGTGCAGCGCCTGGCCGAACGCTCGGGCGACGCGACGCGGCAGATCGCGGCGCTTGTGAAGGCCATCCAGACCGACACCCAGGACGCGGTCGGCGCGATGGAGCGCTCGACCCAGGGCGTGGTCGAGAGCACCAAGCTGTCCGACGCGGCCGGCGCTGCGCTCGGCGACATCGACCGCGTGACCCGCCAGCTCGCCGAGCTGATCGAGCAGATCTCGGGCAATGCGCTCGAGGAAGCCCGTTCGGCCAACGTCGTCGCCGCCAACATCCAGCACATCTTCGCGGTGACCGAACAGACCGGCGAAGGCACGCGTTCGACGGCGCAGATGGTGCGCGAGCTGTCGCGCACCGCCGAGGAGCTGAAGCAGTCCGTGGCCCGATTCAAGATTGCATGAGAACGCCGCCCACCCCCGAAGCGGCGTCGCCGCTCCCCTTCGAGGGGGCAGGCCAGCGGAGCGGCAAGGCCGGATCCGCGGTGTTCGCTCGGATCGAAGTGGTGCACCGCCACGTTTGCGCTAACGACAAGTAAGGCCCAGCATGGACCTGCCGCACGACACCGAAACGATCGATGACCTGAGTGCCCTGGCCTGGGTGCAGGAAGAGTTGCGCCGCTCGCTCGAAGCGGCGCACAAGGGAATGCGCCGCTACCTCAAGGAAGCCGAGGC
>DATDES010000201.1:0-4457 GCA_036522975.1 Burkholderiaceae bacterium
CGGCCAGTCGATGTCGCCGGCTGTCACGCCGGCAGGCAATTGCCAACTCAGCGTCGTGGGCAGGCCCGAGTCGCCCGGATTCTTCCAGTAGGTGTGCCAATGCGGCTGGTGCTCGATCTGCAAGCCGAGCCAGAACGGCTTGCCCGGCGCGATGCCCTCCGGTGCATGGGCCACCAGCTCGGCGCGGACCTGCTCGGTGGTCACCACGGCGGTCGCGGCCTGGGCCAGCCACGGCGACGTGCAGAGGGCAAGGAACAGCGGCAGGGAGCGCAATGTCGGCATCTTGGCTTGGTGTCGTCTGGGGGGCTCGGGTTCAGTGCCCTGAGCGGCAGGATTGTGCGGCGAAGCCGCGGGGTGACCGGGAGGGCGCGGGTATGCCCGTATAATCTCGCGGCTTTGCTGGGCAAGTTTGTGAAATCGACCGCGTTAGCGACCATGTCAGACCGGAAGCTTCGATCTGATCCATGGGCCGACGACGAGGACGAGGCCGGCAGAGCTGCCATCGAGCCCCTGACGCGTGAGCAAGCGCAGGCCTTGTTGGCCGACAGCTCGCATTCGGTTTCACCGTGGCGGGTGGTTGCGGTGCAAGCCGCAATCGGCGTGCTTGCAGCCGCCGTCGCGGGGCTGCTGGATACGGCGGAAGGATGGTTTTGGTCGGCGCTGTATGGCGCCGCGGTGGTGGTGGTGCCGGGGGCCTTGATGGCGCGCGGCATGACCAGCAAGCTCAGCAGCGTGTCGCCCGGCGCCAGTGCCGTCAGCGTCATGGTGTGGAGCCTGGTGAAGATTGGGGTTTCGATCGTCATGCTGATGCTGGCGGCGAAACTGGTGCAGCCCCTCAGCTGGCCGGCGCTGCTGGCGACGATGGTGCTGTGCATGCTGACGTACTGGTTTGCGCTGCTGAAGCGCAACCGCTGAGAAAAAAGATCGAAACGGGACTGAAAACTCATGGCAGCCGAAGCTCACGCGCCCACCGCTGGTGAATACATCGTTCACCACCTGAGCCACCTGTCGAACGGCAAGCCCAAGAGCTTGGTCGACTTCTCGGTCATCAATTACGACTCCCTGTTCTTCTCGATCGCGCTCGGCGTGATCGGCTGCTTCCTGCTTTGGAAGGCCGCGCGTGGCGCCACCTCGGGCGTGCCCGGGCGCTTCCAAGCCGCGGTCGAAATCCTGGTCGAGATGGTCGAGAGCCAGGCCAAGGGCATCGTGCACAACGCCCACAGCCGCAAGCTGGTTGCTCCGCTGGCGCTCACGGTGTTCGTGTGGATCTTCCTGCTCAATGCGATGGACCTGCTGCCGGTCGATTTGCTGCCGATGGTCTGGGGCTGGATCTACGGCGCGGCGGGCCACGACCCGGCGCACGCTTACCTGCGCGTCGTGCCGACGGCCGACCTGTCGATCACGATGGGCCTGTCGGTCGGCGTGCTGATAACCTGCCTGGTCTACAACGTCAAGATCAAAGGCCTGGGCGGCTGGACCCACGAGCTGTTCGCGGCGCCTTTCGGCAACCACTGGGCGCTGTACCCGTTCAACTTCGCGATGCAGATCGTCGAGTTCGTCGCCAAGACGGTCTCCCACGGCATGCGGCTGTTCGGCAACATGTACGCGGGCGAGTTGATCTTTCTGCTGATCGCGCTGCTCGGCGGCGCCTTCACGCTGTCCCTCGGCGGCTTCCTGCTCGCCGGCCTGCACATCGTTGCCGGCACCGTCTGGGCCATCTTCCACATCCTGATCATCACGCTGCAAGCGTTCGTGTTCATGATGCTGACGCTGGTCTATGTCGGGCAGGCCCACGACTCGCACTGATCGCCCTTTCCTTTTCCCTTTCCCACCTCTCAATTTCCAACAGGAGTCATCATGGAACTCATCGGTCTCGTCGCGCTTGCCGCTGGTCTCATCATTGGTTTGGGCGCCATGGGTGCCTGTATCGGCATCGGCGTCATGGGCAGCAAATACCTCGAATCGGCCGCGCGCCAGCCCGAACTGATGGGCGAGTTGCAGACCAAGATGTTCCTGCTCGTCGGCCTGATCGATGCCTCGTTCATCATCGGCACCGGTATCGCGCTTTGGTTCACGACGGCCAACCCGTTCCTGGCCCAGCTCGCCAACCTGCCGAAGTAACAAGCCGCCTTGGCCGCCGCTCGCGGCGGCTGTCGTCCTTTTGCCGAAGGCATCCATGAGCATCACCGCCACATTCATCATTCAGATGATCGTGTTCCTGATCCTGGTCGGGTTCACGATGAAATACATCTGGCCGCCCATCACGGCCGCGCTCGACGCACGGGCGAAGAAGATCGCCGACGGTCTGTCCGCCGCCGACAAGGCCAAGGCCGAACTGGCGCAGGCCAACCAGCGCGTCGAAGCGCAGTTGTCTGCCGCCCGCGACGACGCCGCCAAACGCCTGGCCGACGCCGAGCGCCTGGCCCAGTCGATGATCGAAGAAGCCAAGGGCCGCGCGAGCGCCGAAGGTGCCAAGATCGTCGCCGCCGCCAAGGCCGAAGCCGAACAGGAAGCCAGCAAGGCGCGCGAAGCGCTGCGCGACCAGGTCGCTGTGCTGGCGGTCAAAGGCGCCGAGCAGATCCTGCGCAAGGAAGTGAACCCCGCGGTTCACGCCGATCTGCTGGGCCGCCTCAAAGCGGAACTCTGACATGGCCGAACTCGCCACCATCGCGCGCCCGTACGCCGAGGCGCTGTTCAAGGCCGGCGGCACTGCCGCCGCCGCAGAGCAGGTGAGCGCACTCGCGGCCGTAGCCGGTGATGCCCAGCTGCGCCAGTACGCCGGCAATCCGAAGGTCGAGTCGTCGCAGGTCTATGACCTGATGGCGGGGGTCGTGAAGACGCCGCTGTCCGCGCAGGTGGGCAACTTCCTGCGCACGGTGCTCGACAACGGCCGGCTCGACGCGTTGCCCGAGATTGCGGCCCAGTTCCATGCGCTGGTCAATGCGCAGTCGGGCATTTCCGATGCCACCGTGTACAGCGCCTTCCCGATCGATGGCGCTCAGCTGGCCGAGGTGGCGGCGGCGCTGGAGAAGCGCTTTGCGCGAAAACTCAATGCCAGCGTGGTCGTGCAGCCCGAGCTGATCGGCGGCATCCGTGTGGTGGTCGGCGACGAGGTGCTCGACACCTCGGTCAAGGCCCGCCTCGAACAAATGAAGGTCGCGCTCGCCGCTTGAGCGCAGCCGTAGGAGAAAACGATGCAACTCAATCCCGCTGAAATTTCCGAACTGATCAAGAGCCGCATCGAGGGCCTCGCAGCCTCGTCGGACATCAAGAACCAGGGCACGGTGGTCTCGGTCACCGACGGCATCGTCCGTGTGCACGGCCTGTCGGACGCGATGGCTGGCGAAATGCTGGAGTTCCCGCCGACCAAGGACGGCCAGCCGACCTATGGCCTGGCCCTGAACCTCGAGCGGGACTCGGTCGGCGCGGTGATCCTGGGCGAGTACGAGCACATCTCCGAAGGCGACACGGTCAAGTGCACCGGCAACATCCTGTCCGTGCCGGTCGGTCCCGAACTGATCGGCCGCGTCGTCAATGCGCTGGGTGCCCCGATCGACGGCAAGGGCCCGATCAACGCCAAGATGACTGACGTGATCGAGAAGGTCGCACCGGGCGTGATCGCGCGCCAGTCGGTGAGCCAGCCGGTTCAGACCGGTCTGAAGGCCATCGACTCGATGGTGCCGGTCGGCCGCGGCCAGCGCGAACTGATCATCGGCGACCGCCAGACCGGCAAGACCGCGGTGGCGATCGACACGATCATCAACCAGAAGGGTCAGAACATGACCTGCGTCTACGTTGCGATCGGCCAGAAGGCGTCGTCGATCAAGAACGTGGTGCGCTCGCTGGAAGCCAACGGCGCGATGGAGTACACGATCGTCGTCGCGGCCTCGGCCTCGGAGTCGGCCGCGATGCAGTATGTGTCGGCCTACTCGGGCTGCACCATGGGCGAGTACTTCCGCGACCGCGGCCAAGACGCGCTGATCATTTACGACGACCTGTCCAAGCAGGCCGTCGCCTACCGCCAGGTCTCGCTGCTGCTGCGCCGCCCGCCGGGTCGCGAAGCCTTCCCCGGCGACGTGTTCTATCTCCACAGCCGCCTGCTCGAGCGCGCCGCGCGCGTGAACGCCGACTACGTCGAGAAGTTCACCAACGGCGAAGTCAAGGGCAAGACCGGGTCGCTGACCGCGCTGCCGATCATCGAGACGCAGGCCGGTGACGTGTCGGCTTTCGTGCCGACCAACGTGATCTCGATCACCGACGGCCAGATCTTCCTGGAAACCTCGCTGTTCAACGCCGGCATCCGTCCCGCGATCAACGCCGGTATCTCGGTGTCGCGTGTCGGTGGCGCCGCGCAGACCAAGCTGATCAAGGGCCTGTCGGGCGGCATCCGTACCGACTTGGCGCAGTACCGCGAGTTGGCAGCATTCGCGCAGTTCGCCTCCGACCTCGACGCGGCC
>DATDES010000202.1:0-3256 GCA_036522975.1 Burkholderiaceae bacterium
CCGCGTGCAGGCCCATGCGGCGCGCGCGGTCAGGATCGAGCGCGCGCGGCACGCTCGCGTCGGACGCCTGCAGCTGCGCCAGCAGCTCGGGGCTGATCGTCAGAAGATCGCAGCCGGCCAGCGCCAGGATCTGGCCGACATTGCGAAAACTGGCCCCCATCACTTGGGTCTCGATGTCGTAGTGCTTGTAGTAGTTGTAGATCTGAGCCACCGACTGGACGCCAGGGTCGTGGGCGCCGGCCTTTGCCGCGTCGTCCCAGGCCGCGCCGGCGGCCTTCTTGTGCCAGTCGTGGATGCGGCCGACGAAAGGCGAGATCAGGCTCACCCCCGCCTCGCCGCAGGCCACGGCCTGGCAGAAGGCGAACAACAAGGTGAGGTTGCAGTGGATGCCTTCGTGCTCCAGCGCCTTTGCCGCCTGGATACCCTCCCAGGTGGCCGCCACCTTGATCAGCACCCGCTCGCGACCGACGCCAGCACGCTCGTAGAGCTCGATTAGGCCGTGCGCACGGGCGATGCTGCCGGCGGTGTCGAAACTCAAGCGGGCATCGACTTCGGTGCTGACGCGCCCTGGCACGAGTTTCAGGATCTCGAGGCCGAAGCGCACCAATACCTCGTCGGCAATGCGCTCGGGCGGCCGCTTCTTCTTGGCCGCGACGGCCTCGGCCAGCAGTGGCGCGTATTCCGGCTGCTGCACGGCCTTCAGGATCAGCGACGGGTTGGTTGTGGCGTCGCGGGGCGCGAATTGCGCCATTTGCTTGAAGTTGCCGGTGTCGGCAACCACGGTCGTGTACTGCTTGAGTTGGTCGAGTTGGTTCATGGTCAAGGACTGATTGCGTGCTGTTCAGCCCGGATTAGAACGCTGCCCGATCATGCACGCCACGGCTGCGTTGACCGGTCGAAGAAACTCCTGCATCATGCAAAGCGTAACTAAATTACATCCTGGCGCGGCATGTCCTTCGACCTCGTCTTCTTCGGCGGCACAGGCGACCTGACCTGGCGCAAGCTGATGCCGGCCCTGTTCCAGGCTTGGCGCCATTGCAAACTGCCAGAAGGTGGCCGGATCCTGGCAGTGGCGCGTGACGAACGCAGCGACGACGAGTACCGCAGCTACATCCGGGAACGGTTCTGCGACGTCGAGAGCGCCAAGCAGCCGAGCGACGAAGAATTCGATCGCTTCGCGGCGATGCTGAGTTACCGCCGCATGGACCTGTCGCGGCCCGACGACTACGTCGGCCTGCGCCGCTGGGTCGACGATCGCGGTGCCGACACCGTGGTCCTGTTCCTGGCCACCAGCCCGCACCTGTTCCCGCAGATCTGCGCGCAGCTCGGCGCAGTCGGCCTGAACGGCGCTAATGTGCGCGTGGTGCTGGAAAAGCCGCTCGGCCACGACCTGGCCAGCGCGCAGGAAATCAATCGGGTCGTGAGTGCGTCGTTCCGTGAAAGCCAGGCCCTGCGGATCGACCATTACCTCGGCAAGCCCGCCGTGCAGAACCTGGCCGCATTGCGCTTCGGCAATGCGCTGTTCGAGCCGCTGTGGCGGCGCGAAAGCATTGCCAACATCCAGATCACGATCGCCGAAGCCCTGGGCGTGGGCACGCGGGGCGACTTCTACGACCGCACCGGTGCGCTGCGCGACATGGTGCAGAACCATGCGCTCCAGTTGCTGACGATGATCGCGATGGAGCCGCCGGCCAACGGCGACGCCGATGCGAGCCGGGATGAGAAGCTGAAGGTGCTGAAGTCCTTGAAGCCCTTCACGCCGGAGACGGTCGGCCGCGATGTGGTGCGCGGCCAGTACCGCGCCGGGTCGATCGACGGCAAGGCCGTTCCCGGCTACCTCGACGAAGCCAAGGTGCCGCCGGACAGCCGCTGCGAAACCTTTGTCGCCCTGCGCACCGAGGTGCAGAACTGGCGCTGGGCCGGCGTGCCTTTCTACCTGCGCACCGGCAAGCGGCTCGGCGCGCGCGATGCGCAGATCGTCGTCAATTTCCGCCCCGTGCCGCACCCGATCTTCGCCGGCACCACGCGCGCCAACAAGCTGGTGATCAAGCTCCAGCCCGAAGATGGCCTCGAACTGCACCTGCTGGCGGCCAAGGGCGGGCGCACGGCCTCGCACCTGCCGGAGCAGCTGTCGCCGGTGTCGCTCGACCTGGACTTCGACAAGGCCTTCCTGAGCGACCGCGTCGGCGCTTACGAACGGCTGCTGCTGGACGCCATCGGCGGGCGGCTGAACCTGTTTGTTCGCAGCGACGAGCAAGAGCAGGCCTGGCGCTGGGTCGAACCGATTCTCGAGGCCTGGCGCCACGACAGCGCCGGCCCCCGGCCTTACGCGGCCGGCAGCTGGGGCCCGGCAGCGTCCAGTGCATTGATCGCGCGCGACGGTTTTGCCTGGGCGGAAGAGGCATGACGATGCTCGAGCGTGTCCAGGCCGCGCTGCCCGCGCTACCACCGGCCGAGCAGCGCGTGGCCAAGCTGGTGCTGGCCGATGCGCGCAGCTTCGCCAGCCTGCCGGTCAGCGAGCTGGCCGCGCGCTCGGCGGTCAGCAAGCCGACGGTGGTCCGCTTCTGTCGCAGCGTGGGCTACGACGGCCTGGCCGACTTCAAGTTGAAGCTCGCCGGGGCGGTCAACGAAGGCGTGCCTTTCGTCCACCGTGCGGTGGACGAGGACGACAAGGCCGGGGACATCGTGGTCAAGGTCATCGACAACGCGGTCAGCGCGCTGCTCAAGTACCGCAACAACGCCGCCGGCCACGCCATCGATCGCGCGATCGAGGCCCTGGCAGCGGCCTGCCGCAACGGCCGGCGCATCGAGTTCTACGGGGTCGGCAATTCGGGCATCGTGGCGCAGGATGCGCAACACAAGTTCTTCCGCCTCGGGGTCGCCGCGACAGCCGTCAGCGACGGCCATGTGCAGGTGATGAGCGCGACCATGCTGCAGCCCGGCGACTGCGCGGTGATCATCTCGAACTCGGGCCGCAGCCGCGACTTGCTCGATGCCGCCGAGATCGCGCGGCGAAAAGGAGCGACGACGATCGTCATCACCGCCAGCGGCTCGCCCTTGGCCCATGCGTCGAGCGGTGCGCAGCATGTGCTGCTGGCCGCCGACCACCCCGAGGACTACGACCGCTACAGTCCGATGGTGTCCCGGTTGCTGCACCTGGTGATCATCGACATCTTGACCACCGGGGTCGCGCTCAGACTCGGCGCGGCACTGCGGCCGATGCTGGCCGAGATCAAGCGCAACCTGCGCATCCGGC
>DATDES010000203.1:0-8439 GCA_036522975.1 Burkholderiaceae bacterium
CGAACATCGAGTAGAAGATGAAGAACGGCAGCATCTGCAGGTTGTTGGTGCTGTAGCTGGTCGCGGCCGCGAGCCACGAGCAGAACGCGCCGGCTTCGGTGATGCCCTCCTGCAACACCTGCCCCGCCGCGTCCTCGCGGTAGTACATCACCTGGTGCTTGTCGACCGGCGTGTAGTTTTGGCCCGCGGGGTTGTAGATGCCGATCTGGCGGAACAGGCCCTCCATGCCGAAAGTGCGCGCCTCGTCGACCAGGATCGGCACGACGCGCGGTCCCAGTTCCTTTTCGCGCAGCAGCTGGGTCAGGAAGCGCACATAGGCCTGGGTGGTGCTGATCTCGCGTCCCTCGGCCGTGGGCTCCAGGACCGCCTTGAACGTCTCCAGCGCCGGGATCGTGAAGCTCTCGTCGGCCTTTGCGCGGCGCTTGGGCAGGTAGCCGCCGAGGGCCTGGCGCCGCTCGTGCAGATACTTCATTTCGGGTGTGTCTTCGGCCGGCTTGTAGAACGGGATCTTGGCCAGTTCGCTGTCGGGGATCGGGATATTGAAGCGGTCGCGGAAGACGCGGATGTCGTCGTCGGTGAGCTTCTTCGTCTGGTGCGCGGTGTTCTTGCCTTCGCCGGCTTCGCCCATGCCCCAGCCCTTGACCGTCTTGATCAGCAACACGGTCGGCTGACCCTTGGCGTTGTTGGCTCGGTGGAAGGCCGCATGCACTTTCTGCGCATCGTGGCCGCCGCGGCGCAGGGCCCAGATCTCGTCGTCGGTCATCTTCGCGACCATCTCCAGCGTGCGCGGGTCGCGACCGAAGAAGTGCTTGCGCACGAAGGCACCGTCGTTGGCCTTGAAGGCCTGGTAGTCGCCGTCGAGGGTGTCCATCATGATCCTCTTCAGCGCGCCGTCCTTGTCGCGCGCCAGCAGCGGATCCCAGTTGCTGCCCCAGATCAGCTTGAGGACGTTCCAGCCGGAGCCGCGGAACTCGCCTTCGAGTTCCTGGATGATCTTGCCGTTGCCGCGAACCGGGCCATCCAGTCGCTGCAGGTTGCAGTTGATGACGAATACCAGATTGTCGAGCTTCTCGCGCGCCGCCAGGCCGATGGCGCCGAGCGACTCCGGCTCGTCCATCTCGCCGTCGCCGCAGAAGACCCACACCTTGCGGTTGGCGGTGTCGGCAATGCCACGCGCATGCAGGTACTTCAGGAAACGTGCCTGGTAGATCGCCATCAGGGGGCCCAGCCCCATCGAGACCGTGGGGAACTGCCAGAACTCGGGCATCAGCTTCGGGTGCGGGTAACTCGACAGGCCCTTGCCAGCGCTTTCCTGGCGGAAATTGAGCATCTGCTCTTCAGTGATACGACCTTCCATGTAGGCGCGGGCATAGATACCGGGCGAGCTGTGGCCCTGGATGTAGAGCAGGTCGCCACCATGGCCCTCGCTCTCGGCATGCCAGAAGTGGTTGAAGCCCGCGGCGAACATGTGCGCCAGCGAGGCGAAGCTCGAGATATGGCCGCCGAGGTCGCCACCGTCGGCCGGGTCGAGTCGGTTTGCCTTCACGACCAGCGCCATGGCATTCCAGCGCATGTAGGCGCGGAGGCGGCCTTCGAGTTCGAGGTTGCCCGGGCTGTGTTCCTCCTCGGCCGGCTCGATCGTGTTGACGTAACCCGTGGTGGCCGAGAAGGGTCGGTCAACGCCCTGCTGGCGCGCGTGTTCGAGCAATTGCTCGAGCAGAAAGTGACCCCGCTCGCGGCCTTCGGTGGCGACCACGGCCGACAGCGCGTCGAGCCACTCGCGGGTTTCCTGGGCATCGGTATCGCCAGTGGGGTCGGCGGCGTCTGTACCGAGCGGCGATTGGGGAAGCGCTGACATGTTTGTCTCCTTTTTGAGGCTCGAACGGGCCGGCATGCTCGAGAGGAGTCGGGCATCAGGCCACGGCCGGCGCGAGTTTCGCACAGGCCTCAACAATTTCAAATAGTGGCTATTGATTTCTTAATGTGGAATTCACTCCGGGCAAAGCACCCGATGCCCCCTCGATAATCACGCCCATGCAGCCTCGACAGGATCTCGCCCGCGACAGCGAGTTACCGACTTCCAGCCGCCGGCAACGCCTGTTCGGACGTTGGTGGCGACGCCAATCGCCGACACGGCAGGATCGGTTCGCGACCATTGGGCCCTTGGTCTCTGTGTTGCTGTTCCTGGCCGCGATCATTGCTGCCTTCTGGTACCTGCGCAACGAGGAAATCGCTCGGGAAACCGATACGGTGCAACGCGACACCGAGATCGCCCAGCAGCAAATCCGCCTGCGCCTGCTCGACGACCAAGAGGAAGTCGCGCGCATGGCGCGTGGAATCGCCGCCAACGAGACCGACGGGGCGACTTTCAGCACGCAGGCCGCGGCCTTCGCCCGCGAGCGCCCGGCAGTCACCCACCTGTCCTGGATCACGCCCAATCGCGCGCTGCGCGGCAGCCATGCCGTCGCCATCTTCCATCCCGAGGCCAGCCCGAGCGGGGATGCAGTGCAGCCTGCCTTGCCGGTGGCCGAAGAGGCGAGCGAGCCCGAACGCACTTTCGCCGGGGCGCGCAGCACTCGCCGGCCCGCGTTTTCGCGGGCATTTCGCAATGCCAGCGGAACGAACGTGTTCCAGCTTCATGTGCCGCTGCTCGAGCGCGGCAACTTCGCCGGCGCGCTGATCGTGGAGTACGCGATCGATGCGCTACTGCGGGCCTCGGTGCCGCCCGAGGTGACACAGCGCCACACGGTGGCCGTCATCGACATCGACGGGCGCGAACTCGCCGGCAGCGTGCTGCAGATGCCCGGCCAGCCGGCCAGCCGGCCGACCATCGTTTACGACCTGCCCCTGGCACCGACCGCCAACGGCTTGCTGCTGCGCGGCCAAGGCTGGCGCACGTCGGTCGGCCTGGTCAGCAACACCCTGTTCTGGATGGTGCTGGCACTGTCGGTGTTGACCGTGTGGATGCTGCTCGGCACGTTCCGCCACATGCGCCGGCGCAGCCAGATGCAGAGCACTCTGGTGCAGGAGACCAATTTCCGGCGCGCGATGGAAAACTCGATGCTGACCGGCATGCGCGCGATGGACGCCGAGGGCCGCATCACCTACATCAACCCGGCCTTCTGCGCCATGACCGGGTTTACCGAGGACGAACTGGTCGGCCAGGTGCCGCCCTTCCCATACTGGCCGCACGACCGCATCGACGAGAACATGCGCCTACTGCAGCAGGAGCTCCAGGGCCGCAGCCCGTCCGGCGGCATCGAGGTCAAGGTGATGCGCAAAGACGGCAGCCTGTTCGACGCGCGGATGTACGTCTCGCCCTTGATCGACGCACGCGGCCTGCAGACCGGCTGGATGACGTCGATGACCAACATCACCGAAGCCAAGCGTATCCGCGACCAGCTTTCGGCCTCGCACGAGCGCTTCACCACCGTGCTCGAGGGCCTGGACGCCGCGGTCTCGGTGCTGTCGGTGCAGCAGAGCGAGTTGCTGTTCGCCAACCGCTCTTACCGGCTGTGGTTCGGCGCCGATCCGAAGGGCCACGCCCAACTCGCCGCGAGTAGCGCCATGTTGCCCTACCTGGCGCCCGACGATGATGACGGCGACGCCGTCGACAGCTTGTCGGGCCTGCCCACCGAATCGCTCACCGCCAGTGGCGCCGATCCACGCGAGGTCTACATTGACACGCTGAAGAAGTGGTTCGACGTGCGTTCGCGCTACCTACAGTGGACCGATGGCCGGCTGGCGCAGATGCTGATTGCGACCGACATCACGGCACGCCGCCGAATCGAGGAGCAGGCCGCACAGCAGGCCGAAAAGGCCCAGGTCACGAGCCGCTTGGTCACGATGGGCGAGATGGCCAGTTCGGTCGCTCACGAGCTGAACCAGCCCCTCACGGCGATCACCAACTACTGCAACGGCATGGTCTCACGGGTGCGCGGTGACTCGATCGGCAAGGAGGATCTCGTGGCAGCGCTGCAGAAGACCGCGCGTCAGGCCGAACGCGCGGGCCAGATCATCCACCGCATCCGGGCCTTCGTGAAGCGCAGCGAACCCCAGCGCCAGCGTGCCGAGGCGCGCGCGATCGTCGACGACGCCGTCGAGTTGGCCGGCATCGAAATGCGGCGTCGTAACGTCGCGCTGACCACCTATGTTGCGCAACGCCTGCCACCGCTGCATTGCGACCCGATCCTGATCGAGCAGGTCGTGCTGAATCTGCTGAAGAACGCCGCCGAGGCGATCGACAACGCGCAACTTGCGGCCACCCGGCGCCAGATCGAGTTGCGCGTCGTACCGCGCCACACCCCTGAAGAAGGGGGCGTGATCGAGTTCAGCGTTACCGACCGCGGCCCCGGTGTGCGCGATGACGTGCTCGCCCGCTTGTACGAGGCGTTCTTCTCGACCAAGGCCGAAGGCTTGGGTATCGGGCTGGCCTTGTGCCGCTCGATCGTCGAGTCGCACCGCGGCCGCATGAAGGCGACGAACCTTTACAATGGAGCGCTTGTCGTGGGCTGCCGATTCGCCTTCACGTTGCCGGTCGATGTCGCGGCCCGCGCAGAGTCCACCAGCCTTCTCGGCACGTCCGCCGCTAACCGTGCGCCCAACGCGCCAGAAACCGCCAACGCGAACCTCACACCATGAGCTTGATCCCGAAAAAAGGCACTGTGTACGTCGTCGACGACGACGAGGCCGTGCGCGACTCCCTCCAATGGTTGCTGGAGGGCAAGGACTATCGCGTCAAGTGCTTCGACTCATCGGAGTCCTTCCTGTCGCGCTTCGATCCGCGCGAGGTGGCCTGCCTGATCGCCGACATCCGCATGGAAGGCATGAGCGGCTTGGAACTGCAAGACCGCCTGGTCGAGCGCAAGAGCCCGCTGCCGATCGTCTTCATCACCGGTCACGGCGACGTGCCGATGGCGGTGACGACCATGAAAAAGGGGGCGATGGACTTCATCGAGAAGCCGTTCAAGGAAGAGGAACTGCTGGGCCTGGTCGAACGCATGCTCGACAACGCGCGCAGCGCCTTCAGCCAACATCAGGAACAGGCCAGTCGCGATGCCCTGCTGTCGCGCCTGACCACGCGCGAGGCCCAAGTCCTGGAGCGCATCGTCGCCGGCCGGCTGAACAAGCAAATCGCTGACGACCTGGGCATCAGCATCAAGACGGTCGAGGCGCACCGAGCCAACATCATGGAGAAGCTGAACGCCAATACCGTCGCCGATCTGCTCAAGATCGCGCTCGGCGCACAGACGGCGAAGGCCTGATCATCGACCTCCGTGCAAGGCCGCTGAACAGCGGCCTTGTTTTTTCAGACCACTCCTGCCTATGACCGCCCAGATCATCGACGGCACGGCGTTGTCCCAGCGGGTTCGTTCGCAAGTCGCCGAACGCGCAGCCGCGCTCGCTGCGCGCGGCATCAAACCCGGTCTGGCAGTGATCCTGGTCGGCGACGATCCGGCCAGCGCGGTCTACGTGCGCAACAAGGTCAAGGCCTGCCAAGACAACGGTCTGCATTCGGTGCTCGAGCGCTATGACGCCGCGATGTTGCAGGACGCCTTGCTGGCCCGCATCACGGCGCTGAACGCCGATCCCGCGATCCATGGCATCCTGGTCCAAATGCCGCTACCCAAGCAGCTCGACGCCCACCGGGTCATCGAGGCCATTGCACCGGCCAAGGACGTCGACGGCTTTTCGGTCGCCAGCGCCGGTGAGCTGATGACTGGCCTGGCCGGCCTGAGGCCGGCCACGCCACTGGGCTGCATGAAGCTGATCGAGAGCACGGGCGTCGACCTGCGCGGCAAGCATGCGGTGGTCATCGGCCGCAGCAACACGGTCGGCAAGCCGATGGCCCTGCTGCTGCTTCAGGCCCACGCGACAGTCACCGTCTGCCACAGCGCGACGCCCGATCTCGCCGTGCACACGCGCGCGGCAGACGTCGTGGTCGCCGCGGTCGGGCGCCGCAACACCCTCACGGCGCCCATGGTGAAACCGGGGGCAGTGATCATCGATGTCGGCATCAACCGCAATGACGAAGGCAAGCTCTGCGGCGATGTCGATTTCGCCGCTGTTTCGCAGGTCGCAGGATGGATCTCACCGGTGCCCGGTGGTGTCGGGCCGATGACGATCGCCATGTTGCTCGCCAACACGATTCAGGCGGCGGAACAAGCCGCCGCCCGCTGACATCAAGACCCCATGAACAATCCGCTGCTCCAAATCGACGACCTGCCCGCCTTCGACAGCATCCACCCGGAACACGTCACGCCGGCGCTCGATGCGCTACTGGACGAGGCCAATGCAGCGCTCGAGCGCGTGCTCGACCCCGCGGTGCCCGCCGACTACAACGCCATGTCGGCCGTGCTCGACGTTGCCACCGAACGCCTGGGCCGGGCTTGGGGGGCCGTGTCGCACCTGAATGCCGTGGCCGACACGCCCGCCCTGCGCGCCGCCTACACCGAGAACCTGCCCAAGGTTACGGAGTTCCACACCCGCCTGGGCGCCGACGAGCGGCTCTACGCCAAGTACAAGGCCGTCGCCGCCGCCGCGACGACGCTCGCCGCACCGCGACGCAAGGCCCTGTCCAACGCGCTGCGCGACTTCACGCTCTCCGGCGCCGAGTTGCAAGGCGCCGCCAAAGACCGCTTTGCCGCGATCCAGGAGCGCGCCGCCGATCTGGCCCAGCAGTACAACGAGCATGTGCTCGACGCCACCGACGGGTACGCGCTTTACGCGAGCGCGGCCGAGTTGGACGGCGTGCCCGCCGACGTTCTGCAGGCCGCGCGCAACGCTGCCCAGGCCGAGGGTCGGGAGGGGCACAAGCTGACCCTGCACTACCCGGTCTACGGTCCGGTGATGCAGTACGCCCACAACCGCGCCCTGCGTGAAACGCTCTACACGGCGTATGTCACCCGCGCCAGCGAACTGGGACCCAGCGAACGCGACAACAGCCCGCTGATGCAGGCCCTGCTGGCCTTGCGCCAGGAGTCGGCACAGCTGCTCGGGCACCACAGCTTCGCCGAGGTCTCGCTGGTGCCGAAGATGGCGCGTTCGACGCAGGAGGTCGGCACCTTCCTGCGCGACCTGGCCGCCCGCGCGCGGCCCTTTGCCGAACGCGACCTGACCGAGCTATCAGCCTTTGCCGAGTCCGAACTGGACCTGGCCGACCTACAGGCCTGGGATCTGGCCTACGCCAGCGAGCGGCTCAAGGAGTCCCGCTATGCCTTCAGCGACCAGGAGGTCAAGCGCTACTTCACCGAGCCGAGGGTCTTGGCCGGCCTGTTCGAGATCGTGCAGACGGTCTTCGAAGTGACGATCACGCCGGACCGTGCGCCGGTCTGGCACGACAGCGTGCGCTTCTACCGCGTCGAGCGCGCCGGTGACTTGCTCGCGCAGTTCTACCTCGACCCCTATGCGCGCCCCGGCAAGCAGCCCGGGGCCTGGATGGACGACGTGCGGGTGCGCTGGGCCCGTCCCGACGGCAGCCTGCAGACCCCGGTGGCGACCCTGGTGTGCAACTTCGCGCCACCGGTCGGCGAGCAGCCGGCGCTGTTGACGCACGACGACGTAATCACCCTGTTCCACGAGTTCGGCCATGGCCTGCACCTGATGCTCACGCGCATCGACGACATCGGCGTGTCGGGCCTGTCGGGCGTCGAGTGGGATGCCATCGAGCTGCCCAGCCAGTTCATGGAGAACTTCTGCTGGGAGTGGAGCGTGCTCGAGCGCCTGACGGCGCACGTCGAGACCGGCGAGACGCTGCCGCGCGAGCTGTTCGACAAGATGGTCGCGGCGAAGAATTTCCAGGCCGGCCTGGGCATGCTGCGACAGGTCGAGATGGGACTGTTCGACCTGCGCATCCATGCCGAGCCGGGTGCCGATCAGCGCGTGCAGCATGTGCTCGATGAGGTGCGGCGCGAAGTCAGCGTGCTCGCGCCGCCGCCGTTCAACCGCTTCCAGCACAGCTTCTCGCACATTTTTGCTGGTGGCTATTCGGCCGGCTACTACAGCTACAAGTGGGCCGAGGTCCTGTCGGCCGATGCCTGGAGCGCCTTCGAGGAGGCTGGCGCCCTGTCTGTCTCGACCGGACGGCGATTGCGTGAAGAAATCCTCGAAGCGGGCGGCAGCCGCACGGCGCTGGAGAACTTCACCGCCTTCCGCGGCCGCGAACCGCGCATTGATGCGCTATTGCGCCATCAAGGCATGCAAGGTATGGCTTGAGTCGCAAGCGGATGGCGGTTAGATTGCGCTTCATGCGCCACACCGCCCTGTTGTCGACTTTCACGGCTGCGCTCCTGCTCGCCGCGCCTTCGGCTCACGCCCTGTTCAAGGTCGTCGGACCCGATGGCCGCGTGACCTACACCGACCGGCCCCCTCCGGCCAGCGAAGGCCGCGTGTTGCCGGTCAACCGCGACGCTGGCCGGGCCAGCGACCCTGCCCTGCCGC
>DATDES010000204.1:0-11366 GCA_036522975.1 Burkholderiaceae bacterium
CAGGGCGACAACGTCGACGGCAACATGGCGAGCGCCGAATACCAGGCGGCGCTCACCAAGTACCAGCAGATGCTGCACTCGCCGGAGTTTGCGCAGCGCGTGGCTCGCATCGCGCGCCAGCGTGGCGAGCACATCGACATCGCATCGACCACGGACTGAGCCGCCTGGCAATCCAACGGAGAACGTCATGACATTCGATTTGCAATCCAAGAGTGCGCAGGATTCACTGAACGCACGCCCTACCCTGGCCCTGCGTGTGGTGGTCGCGGTCTCGCTGGCGGCGGCCTGCGCGATGGCCCTGGCCCAATCGCCCGGCGACGCGGCGAACCCCGCGGCAGCGCCTGCGCGCGACTTCGGCGAAGTCGATCTCGAACAGCTCGAGCGGGTGTTCTGGGTCTGCGACCACGCGGCAGCTACCGACGGCGTCGATGGCCCGACGGGCATGGCCTGCGCCAATGCGACCGAGGAGTTGAAGCAGCGCCGCTTCGATGGCAACTTTTCGGCCATGGTGAGGTGGTGGCAGGGCAACAAGGCCGCCATGTACCAGGCCCTGACACAGGCCAAGCAGAAAACCGAAGCCCAGGCTGCAGAAACCACGGCCCAGGCCGACGACTACCCGATGCCCTGAGCCGTGGTCGCTACGCCCATCAGGCGACAAACTGGCGCCAGGAGGGACGCCCCCACGCGAGTTCGGTAGCGCGCTGTCCCGGCGCTACCTAACTCGCGCGCACTGATCTCGGGACGCACCCTGCCGCCGCGCGCTGGCATGCGCCTACCAGCGCTCCGGCAACGAGCGGGGGAGCACCCATCCAAGCGCCGATGCGGCAATGAAGCCGCCGCTGAAGAGGTCCTTCAACAGCCGGCTGACCATTTCGCGCGAGCAACCGACGCGGGCGGCAATCTCTCCGTGGGTGAGTCGCTCGGCGATAAGCCGCGTGCCATCCGGCTGCGCGACAGCCAACGACTGCAGGAGCAGCACCACCCTTCCGTACACATCGAGCAAGGCCATGTTGCGCGCGCTCTGCGTCGCCAGCCGCGCACGGCGGATCACGCGCCCGATCAGCTCGAACGCGAACTCAGGCTCGGCGCCGATGTGCTCGCGCAGCGTCTGGCGCGTCAGCGTGGCACAGACGCAGGCCACTTCGGCGATCACGCTGGCCGAGCGCACGCCACCGTCCAGACTCATCTCGCCGAAGTAGTCGCCCGCGCCATAGACGCCGTAGGTCACTTCGCGCCCGCGGGCATCGCCGGAGAAGGCCCGCACGCGCCCGCGCAGCAGCAGGTACAGGGTGTCGCCGAGGCTGCCTTCCTCGATGATCAGGCTGCCCTTGCGGTAGCTGCGCTGCACGCCGCGGGCGGCCAGCGTGCGCAGGGCCTCGGGAAGCGAGGCCAGCAGCGACGACGGGTCGGATGCGGCGGCGGGCGGGACGACATCCATCGGACACGCGACGCCGGGCATGAGGCCCGGTGCGCGCGACGATGGTAGCCGCAGGCCGCGTCAGGTCAATGCAGGGACGTGTTGCCGCGCAGGGCGCTGACCAGCGGCGGCAGCACCGCCACTTGGCGCACCAGCGCGCGGATGCTCGCGGCGCCGGTTTTTGCACGAATGCTGTTGATCTGCGTGCGCACCGTCGACAGGGCAACACCTTGCGCTTCGGCCACCTCGCTCGGGCGCCGCCCGTCGCACAGCGCCGCCAGCACGCGGGACTCGGCCGGCGTGAGCCCGTGGCCGTGCGCGAACCAGTGCGCCGACAGTGCCTCGCAAACCTGGCGCTTGCCGAAAACCAGCAGCGTCAGCCGCACCGCCTCGTCGTCGCCTGGCGCAGCGGCCAGCGGGACCACGGCCACGCTGACGCGGTGCGCGTCGTCTCCCAGATGGATCAGGCGGCGCAGGCCGCGCTGGCGTGCCCCGTGCAGCGCCTCTCGCAGCGGCAGCAGATCCTGCGGCCGCGCCACGCGCAATTCGCCGCCGAGCAGTTGCAGCGGGTGCGCAGCATCGAGCTCGCTGCGAGCAGCATGGTTGGCATGCAGGACCGTGCTGCCGTCGGCGAGCAGCAGCATGCCGTAGTCGATTTCATCGAGCATCAGCGCCAGCCACGGTGTGGCGGCAGGCGCCGGGCGGGCCGGCACCGGCACGGTGACGGTCGAGGGCAGCAGGTCAAACATGGTGGGCTCCTGGCTTGGGTGGCGTCCGGCTCAGCGGATGCCTCAAGACTAGGAGCCGGGGGCGGCCGCGGGCGGTGAATCCGACCGTCGCCGCTTGTGACTTATTCACCTCGTCGCGAGTCACCGCGGGCCGCGCCGGGCCGCTCCCAAACGGCCCGAGCTCCCCTCGGGGGTGAGCGCAGCGAGCTTAGGGTCGTCTATTCACAGCTTGAAGTCGTAGTCGATGAGCACCGGCGCATGGTCGGAAAAGCGCGGGTCGAGCAGGATCTGCTCGCGCTTGGCCTTCGCCGCGATGCCCGGTGTCGCCAGGTGGTAGTCCAGGCGCCAGCCGACGTTTTTGGCCCAGGCCTGGCCGCGCTGGCTCCACCAGGTGTACTGCTCGGGCTTCCGGTTCAGGGTGCGGAACACGTCGACGAGGCCGGCCTGGTCGAACAGCGTCGTCAGCCAGGCACGCTCGTCGGGCAGGAAGCCGCTGTTCTTCTGGTTGCTCTTCCAGTTCTTCAGGTCGATCTCTTGGTGCGCGATGTTGACGTCGCCGACCAGGATGAACTCGCGCTCGGCCTTCAGCTTCACCAGGTGCGGATAGATCCGGGCCAGGAAGCGGTACTTGGCGCCCTGCCGCTCTTCGCCCGAGGAGCCGCTGGGAAAGTAGCAGCTGATGACGCTGAACTTGCGCTTGGCCGTGTCGTAGCGGGTTTCGACATAGCGGCCCTCGGCGTCGAACTCATGGCCGTCGAAGCCGACGATCACCGCGCTCGGCGCCTTGCGCGTGTACAAGCCGACGCCGGAATAGCCCTTCTTCTGCGCGAACTGGAAGTGACCGTCCAGGCCGGCCACGCGCTCGAAGCGCCCGGCGACGTCGGACGCCTGGGCTTTGACTTCCTGCACCCCCATACAATCGGCGCCGATCGTCTCGGCCCATTCGATGAAGCCCTTGTTCGCCGCCGAGCGGATGCCGTTGAGGTTGAGGGTGACGACACGAAACATGCTCTAGAGCCCAAGGCATTCATGACGACGAAGCAAGCCCCCGCCACCGACGCGCTGGCACTGGAATTCGTGCAGTTCGCGGTCGATGCCGGCGTGTTGCGCTTCGGAGAATTCAAGACCAAGGCCGGCCGGCTCTCGCCGTACTTCTTCAACGCCGGCCTGTTCGACGACGGCGCCAAGCTCGGCCGCGTAGCGCAATTCTATGCACGCCGCCTGCTGGCCTCGGGGCTCGAATTCGACATGCTCTTCGGCCCGGCCTACAAGGGCATCACGCTGGCGTCGGCCATGGCCATCGAGCTGGCGCGGCTCGGGCGGAACGTGCCTTTCGCCTACAACCGCAAGGAGGCCAAGGACCACGGCGAGGGCGGCACGCTGGTCGGTGCCCCGCTCGCCGGCCGGGTGGTGATCGTCGACGACGTGATCTCGGCCGGCACCTCGGTGCGCGAGTCGATCGCGATGATCAAGGGCGCCGGCGCAACCCCCGTTGGCGTGGCCATTGCGCTCGACCGGCAGGAGAAGGGCGCCACGAACGGCGTTGAACAATCCCAGTCGGCAGTGCAGTACATCACGTCGCAGCTCGATCTGCGCGTGGTCTCGATTGCGACCCTGGCCAACCTGCTGCAGTATCTGCACGCCTCCAACGACGTCGCGCTGGCAGGTTTTCGGCAGGCCGTGTCGGCCTACCGCGACCGGTACGGCGTTTAGGCTCGGTGGCCACTCTGATCAGGCTCGGCATGACAACCCCTTTCAGCACCCCTCTCGCTCGCAGTCTGCTGACCGCAGCCGTGCTTTGCGCGGGTGCGGTGGCAGGCGCCAATGCCGCCAGCCAGGTCTTCACCTGCGTGGCTGCCAACGGCCGCACCCTGACGTCCGACCGCCTGATCGCCGAATGCATGGACCGCGAACAGCGCGTGCTGTCACGTGACGGCATGCTGGTGCGGGTCGTGCCGCCCTCGCTGACCGCCGACGAGCGGACCGAAAAGGAAGCCCGCGACCGGCGTCTGGCCGCCGAGAAGGAAGCCAAGGCCGAGGCCGCGCGGCGCGACCGAAGCCTGATGCAGCGCTTTCCAAATACCGAAGCACACCAGAAAGCACGCGAATCCGCGCTGGCCGATATTTTGACTTCGATGCAGTTGTCCGAGCTGCGTCAGCGCGAACTCGCCGCCGAACGCAAGCCGCTGCTCGACGAGGCCGAGTTCTACAAGGGCAAGGCCATGCCGGCCAAGCTGCGCCAGCAGCTCGACGCCAACGAAGCCGCGACGGGCGCGCAGCGCGACGTTCAGAACAACCAGAAGGCCGAGTTGGACCGGGTCAACAAGCTGTTCGACACCGAACTCGGGCGTCTGAAGCGCCTGTGGGCCGGCGCCGAGCCGGGCACGGTCGGGCTGGCTGCTGCCGAACCCGCCACTGCAGCAATCGCCTCGGCCCCGGCCAAGGCCGCCAAACCGGTCGTGGCACGCACAACCGGCAAGTAGTTCAGCCGAGTTTCCTTTTCAGCAACTCGCTGGCTTGGGCCGGATTGGCCTTGCCCTGGCTGGCCTTCATGACCTGGCCGACCAGCGCGTTGAAGGCCTTGTCCTTGCCGGCTCGGTACTCGTCGACCGACTTGGCATTGGCGGCGAGCACCGAAACGACGATGGCCTCGAGTGCGCCCGCGTCGCTCATCTGCTTCAGCCCGCGGGCCTCAATCACGCCGTCGACGTCGCCGCGGCCCTCGCTCCACAAGATGTCGAAGACCTGGCGGGCGCCATTGTTCGACAGCGTGCCGTCACTGATGCGGGTGATCAACACCGCCAACGTCTCCGCGACCACCGGGCTGGCCTCGATCGAGCGCTCCTCGGCGTTCAGGCGCTTGCTCACCTCGCCCATGAGCCAGTTGGCCGCGAGCTTGGCATGCCCGCAGGCGTCACGTAAGGACTCGTAGTAGCGCGCAAAGGCCAGGCTCTGCGCCATCAGGGCGGCGTCCTGCGTGGTCAGGCCGTCCGCTCGCTCGAAGCGTGCGGCCATGGCGCCGGGCAACTCGGGCATGCCGGCCCGCACCCGGTCGACCCAGTCCGGCGCGATGACCAGTGGCGGCAGATCGGGATCGGGGAAGTAGCGATAGTCCTGCGCATCTTCCTTGCTGCGCATCGCCCGCGTCTCGCCGCTGTCGGGATCGAACAGCACGGTGGCCTGCCCGATTGCGAGGCCATCCTCGAGGCGGTCGATCTGCCACTGGACCTCGAAGTCGATCGCCTGCTGCATGAACTTGAAGCTGTTCAGGTTCTTGATCTCGCGCCGGGTGCCGAAGGGCAGGCCGGGCTTGCGCACCGAGACGTTGGCATCGCAGCGGAAACTGCCTTCCTGCATGTTGCCGTCGCAGATGCCCAGCCACACCACCAGGGTGTGCAGGGCCTTGGCGTATTCGACCGCCTCGGCCGACGACCGCATGTCGGGCTCGGTGACGATTTCCAGGAGCGGTGTGCCGGCGCGATTGAGGTCGATGCCGGTCTGGCCTTGGTAGTCCTCGTGCAGGCTTTTGCCGGCGTCCTCCTCGAGGTGGGCCCGGGTCAGGTGCACGGTTTTCTTCGCTCCGCCGACGACGATGTCGACCTGGCCGCCCTGCACCACCGGCGTCTCGTACTGGCTGATCTGGTAGCCCTTGGGCAGGTCGGGGTAGAAGTAGTTCTTGCGTGCGAAGATCGACAGCGGCGCCACCTTTGCGCCGACCGCCAGGCCGAAGCGGATCGCCCGTTCGACCGCGCCACGGTTCAGCACCGGGAGCGTGCCCGGCAGCGCCAGGTCGACGGCGCTGGCCTGGGTGTTCGGCGCGGCGCCGAAGGCAGTCGAGGCGCCGCTGAAGATTTTGCTCGCGGTCGACAACTGGGCGTGCGTCTCGAGACCAATCACGACCTCGTAGCCGCGGATCAGGGCCGGGGCGGTCATTGGGCGACCTCGGGCGAACACAGATGGAAATCGGTGGCCTGCTGGAACGCGTGGGCCGCGTGCAGCAACGCGCCCTCGGCGAAGTAGTTCCCGATCAGTTGCAGGCCGACCGGCATGCTGCCCTCGCCGAACCCCGCCGGAATGCTCATCCCCGGCAGGCCGGCCAGGCTCGCCGGCAGGGTGAAGATGTCGGCCAGGTAGGCCGCCACAGGGTCGTCGTCCTGGGCCCCGATCTTCCAGGCCACGCTCGGCGCCACCGGGCCGGCGATCAGGTCGCACTGCCTGAAGCATTGCTGGAAATCGTCGGCGATCATGCGCCGCAGCTTCTGCGCCTGCAGGTAATAGGCGTCGTAGTAGCCGTGCGAGAGCACGTAGGTGCCGATCATGATGCGGCGCTTGACCTCGGCGCCGAAGCCTTCTGCGCGGGTCTTCGCGTACATCTCGGCCAGGTCGGTGAAATGCGCCGCGCGGTGGCCGAACTTCACGCCGTCGAAGCGCGACAGGTTCGAGCTCGCCTCGGCCGGCGCGATGATGTAGTAGACGGGAATCGACAGCTCGGTGCGCGGCAGACTGACGTCGACCAGGCTCGCACCGAGCTTCTCGAACTCGGCCAGCGCAGCGCGCAAGGCGCCGTTCACATCGGCGTCGAGCGCCGCAGGAAAGAACTCGCGAGGCAACCCGATGCGCAAACCGCTCAACGGGCGCGACGCTGTCGCACCAGCTCTGCCTTCCAGCATCATGGCGTGAAAGTCTTGCGGCGGTCGCTCGGCGCTGGTGGCGTCGCGCGGGTCGAAGCCGCTCATCGCCGACAGCAGCAGCGCACAATCCTCGGCCGATCGCGCCAGCGGCCCGGCCTGGTCGAGACTCGAGGCAAACGCCACCATGCCCCAGCGCGAGCACACGCCATAGGTCGGCTTGATGCCGGTAATGCCCGAGAAGCTGGCCGGCTGACGGATCGAGCCGCCGGTGTCGGTGCCGGTGGTGGCGGGCAGCAGGCGCGCAGCCACCGCGGCGGCCGATCCGCCTGATGAGCCGCCCGGCACACGCGAAGGGTCCCAGGGGTTCTTCACCGGGCCGAAGGCTGAGTTCTCGTTGGCCGACCCCATCGCGAACTCGTCGCAGTTGAGCTTACCCAGGTTTATGGTGCCGGCCGCTGACAGTCGAGCGACCACGGTGGCATCGAAGGGGCTGGCGTAGCCGTCCAGCATCTTCGACCCCGCGGTGCTGGGCATGCCGGCGGTGACGAAGATGTCCTTGTGCGCAATCGGTACACCGGCCAAGGGGCCGAGCGCCTCGCCGGATGCGCGGCGCGCATCGATCGCACAGGCCTGTTCGAGCGCCGAAGCCGAGGCCACATGAAGGAAGGCGCCGAGCCCATGCTGGGCCTCGATCCGTCCAAGCGAGTGCTCGACGAGCTCGGCGCTCGACACCTCGCGCTCCGCCAACGCCCGTCCGAGCGCGGCAACGCCCATTTCGTGCAGCGCGGCCGTCATTCGATGACCTTGGGCACCAGGAACAAACCATCCTCGATCGCCGGCGCGCTGACCTGGTTGCGCTCGCGCTCGTTGCCCTCGGTCACCTCATCCTCGCGCAAGCGCAGCGCCACCGCGTGCAGCGCCGACAGCGGCGTGTACAGGGGATCGACCCCGCGCGTGTCGACCGCGCTCATCTGTTCGACGATGCGGAAGAAGCCATTCAACTGGCCCAGCATCGCGGCCTGTTCGGTGGGTTCGAGTTCCAGGCGAGCGAGGTGGGCGATGCGGCTGACGTCTTGCGGGGTCAGGGCCATTGGCAATTGATCGTCGAAGGGCAAACGGAAAGAGGCCGCAAAAAGGCGCTTTCGCGGTGCATTTCAGCGGCTTCTTAGGAGGGGTATCGGGTTATTATCGCCGCCCATCAGAGACCCTCCGGCGCCTTGCGGCACGGGGGGTTTCATTGCAAGAGCGGTCGCACCTGTCACCAAACGCAATCCCCGACCCCATCCGCCCCCTTCGCCCCCATAAAAGCCACCATGTTCGGATCCCTGCGCCGCTACTTCTCCACCGACCTGGCCATCGACCTCGGCACCGCCAACACCCTGATCTACGTCCGCGGCAAGGGCATCGTGCTCGACGAACCCTCGGTGGTGGCGATCCGCCACGAAGGCGGCCCCAACGGCAAGAAGACGATCCAGGCCGTGGGCAGCGAGGCCAAGGCAATGCTCGGCAAAGTGCCCGGCAACATCGAAGCGATCCGGCCGATGAAGGACGGCGTGATTGCCGACTTCACCGTCACCGAGCAGATGTTGAAGCAGTTCATCAAGATGGTCCACCCGCGTTCGATGATGAAGCCCAGCCCGCGCATCATCGTCTGCGTGCCCTGCGGCTCGACCCAGGTCGAGCGGCGCGCAATCCGCGAATCGGCGCTCGGCGCCGGTGCGAGCGAGGTGTTCCTGATCGAGGAGCCGATGGCCGCGGCGATCGGCGCTGGCCTGCCGGTCAGCGAGGCCAGCGGCTCGATGGTCGTCGACGTCGGCGGCGGCACCACCGAGGTCGGCGTGATCTCGCTCGGTGGCATGGTCTACAAGGGCAGCGTGCGCGTCGGTGGCGACAAGTTCGACGAAGCCATCATCAACTACATCCGGCGCAACTACGGCATGCTGATCGGCGAGCCAACGGCCGAAGCGATCAAGAAAAGCATCGGCAGTGCCTTCCCCGGCTCCGAGGTCAAGGAGATGGAAGTCAAGGGCCGCAACCTGAGCGAAGGCGTGCCGCGCAGCTTCACGATCAGCAGCAACGAAATCCTCGAAGCGCTGACCGACCCGCTGAACCAGATCGTCTCGAGCGTAAAGAACGCGCTCGAGCAGACCCCGCCCGAACTCGGCGCCGATATCGCCGAGCGCGGCATGATGCTGACCGGCGGCGGCGCGCTCTTGCGCGACCTCGACCGCCTGCTGGCCGAGGAGACCGGCTTGCCGGTGCTGGTCGCCGAGGACCCGCTGACCTGCGTCGTGCGCGGCTGCGGGATGGCACTCGAGCGCATGGAGCGGCTGGGTTCGATCTTCACCAGCGAGTGAGGGGCGATGCAGCAAGATGGGCCGGCGCGTGTGCCACGTGGCCGGCTTTTGCACTTCTAGGCGCGCCAAACCATGCCGCTCGGCACCATTGACCGCACACCGCCACCGATCTTCCGCCAGGGCTGGTCGGCGCTCTCCAAACTCGTCTTCTTCTCGGCGCTGGCGCTGTTCCTGATGGTTGCGGACACGCGGATGAAGATGATCGCACCGCTGCGCGCGACCATCGCCACCGCCCTGCTGCCGGTGCAGACCGCGCTGCTGGTGCCGGTGGACCTGGTCCGCGGCGGTGGCGACTACCTAGGTGGCCTGACGAAGGCGCTCGCCGCCGAAGATGCCGCCCGCAAGCAACTCGCTCTGCAGGCCGAGCGGGCGGCCCTGGCCGAGCGTCTGGCGATCGAGAACGGGCGCCTGCGCGCGCTGCTCGAACTGCAGCCGGCGCTGCAGGTGCGCAGCGCTGCGGCCGAGGTACTCTACGAAGCCGCGGACCCCTATTCACGCAAGCTGTTCATCAACCGCGGCACCACTCAGGGTGTGGTCACGGGGGCCCCGGTGATCAACGAGGACGGCGTGCTCGGTCAGGTCACGCGCGCCTTTCCGCGCTCGGCCGAAGTCACCCTGCTGACCGACAGGGATGCCGCCATTCCGATCATCAACACCCGCACCCAGCAGCGCGGTGCGGCCTATGGCGGTCTGGAGAAGGGCAGCGCGATGGAGCTGCGTTTCGTGGCCGGCAATGCCGACATCAAGGTCGGCGACTTGCTCCAGACCTCGGGCGTCGATGGTGTCTATCCGGCCGGACTGGGCGTGGCCAAGGTGGCGCATGTCGAACGCCAGGCCGAGGGCGGCTTCGCCCGTGTGACCCTGGTGCCCGCGGCGAGCTCCGACGGCGTGCGCCATGTTCTGGTGCTGGAGCCGCTCGGGCTGCAGTTGCCGCCGCGGCCCGAACCGGTGCCGGAGGCGGTGGTCAAGACGCCGCCAAAGGCGAAGAAGCTGGGAGCCGCGCCATGATCATGCCGCGTGGCGCGGATCAGCTGCTGCTGCCGGTCAATCCGCTGTTCATTGCGCTGTCCTTGTTCGCGGCGCTGGGCTTCAACCTGCTGCCGCTCGGCCGCACCCCGGCATTGCCGGATCTGCTGGCAGTGACGCTGGCGTTCTGGGCGGTGCACCAGCCGCGCCGCGTCGGCATCGGCTTGTCGTTCGGATTCGGGCTGGTGATGGACGTGCACCAGGGCGCGTTGCTCGGTCAGCATGCGCTGGCCTACACCCTGATGGCCTTCGTTGCGCTGGCGCTGTCGCGCCGGCTGACCTGGTTCACGCTGCCGCAGCAGGCGCTGCAGGTCTTGCCACTGTTCCTGGCCACGCACTCGGTGGCGCTGCTCGTGCGGCTGGCCGCCAACGACGTGTTCCCGGGCTGGAGCATGTTCACCGCGCCGCTGATCGAAGCTGCTTTGTGGCCCTTCGTCACCTTGCTGCTGCTCGCGCCGCAGTTGCGGGCACCCGATCCGGACGAAAATCGGCCGCTGTAAGGGCCCTGGCCGCCGATGATCGAGCTGAAAAACGTCGAACGCGAACTCGACCACTTCCGTGGCCGTTTGCTGGCGGCTGCGCTGTTCGTGCTGGTGTGCTTCGGCCTGCTCGGCGCACGTCTGGTCTTCCTGCAGGTGTACCGTCACGACGATTTGGCCACCCAAGCCGAGGCCAATCGCATCGCGGTGCTGCCGGTGGTGCCCAACCGCGGCCTGATCGTCGATCGCCACGGTGTCGTGCTGGCGACCAATTACTCGGCCTACACGCTGGAGATCACGCCATCGCGGCTGACCGCCTCGCTGGACGCGACCATCGACGCGCTGAGTGAACTGGTCGAGATCACGCCGCGCGACCGCCGTCGCTTCAAGCGCCTGCAGGAAGACGGCAAGAGTTTCGATTCGCTGCCGATCCGCACCAAGCTGAGCGACGAAGAGGTGGCGCGCTTCGTCGCGCAACGCTTCCGCTTCACCGGTGTCGACGTGCGTGCGCGCCTGTTTCGCCAGTATCCGCTGGGCGAGGTCGGCAGCCACCTGCTGGGCTATATCGGCCGCATCAACGAGAGCGAGAAGAAGGTGATGGAGGACTGGGACGAGGAGGTCCAGGGCAACTACCGCGGCACCGAGTACATCGGCAAGCTCGGCATCGAGCAGAACTACGAGAGCGAACTGCACGGTCGAACCGGCTTCGAGCAGGTCGAGACCAGCGC
>DATDES010000205.1:0-3621 GCA_036522975.1 Burkholderiaceae bacterium
CGCACCCGTCAACAGCGCACACCGGTGCCACTGAGTTCCAAGCGGTTCTGCGACAGGCATCTGCAGGTGCACGGATGCATGTTCCCGCCGCCCGATACCAGACCTCAGCCAGATTGACTCGTCACGTAAAGGACTACGCCGCATACTGCACCCCCTTCGCACCGTCGAATGGAACCGTTGCGTCAAGGCGCCGCAGCGTCAGCTTGGCACCTTGCGTCTTGCGCGGCGCCGCGTCGCCTGGCTCCTCGTACAGGGACTCGTTCTTGTCGCTGTAGGCATGCCCGCGCAGCAAGCCGCGGCGCAGCCAGATCTTCACCGTGTGCGGCGTGACCTGCAAGACCTCAGCCATCTCCTGCAGCGTCAGCAAGCCGCGCTCGCGCAGGCGGTCGTAACGCGGCTTGAGATGATAGGTGCGCGCCAGACGGGCGACCAGTTGGGGATGGAACGAAGCCCCGGCACCCGGCGTCATGCCGCGCGCATTGAGGATGTCTGCGATCTGCGCGACCGTATGGGCGTCAAGCAGCCGGTCGATCTCATCGATCACGGCCGGCGGCGTGAGACGCTGCTGCCAGCCGCACAAGGGCAGTGGCAGATGCAGCGTCCTGCACGCGCCGCCCTTGAAGCGGATCTGCAAGCTGATCTGTTCGTCACGATTCAACGTCACATCCTCCAACAGCAATCGGACCATGCGCTTGCGATCGCGATCGGGCGTGCCGGTATCGTTCCACAGGCGCGGGAAGTCCGAGGCCAGCGCGAGGATCGCGCTGCGTTGCTCGTCGGTCAACACGCGTGCGTCGTGCTCCCGGCGTCGCTCGTACTCCTCGCGCGCCTCGGCCAGCGCACGCAGCTTCTCGTTCCACTGCGCCTCCAGGGAATCGGCCACCAGCCGGTTGTCGGGATCCACGCGCATGTAGCGGCGCTGCGCCAGTTCGCACTCGTACTGCGCGCGTTCGACCTGGGCGTGGCGCAGGCGGTCGGCCTCGTCCAAGCGCGACTGCAGTTCGCGTTGAACGGCCAGCGTCACCTCGAGCGCAACGGGGTTGACCGCTTCGACGAGCAACTCACCGATCGCCCGGTCGACGCCGGCACCGGGCACGTGCTGGCAAACCGGTTCGCCATGCTCGATGCCCTCGCGCTGACAGATGTACCCAGGGCACAGTTGACCACGGCGGCTGTGATAGCGCACCGTCATGCGCCTGCCGCAGCGCCCGCACAGGACCAGCCCTTGCAGCAACGCGGGTCCCTCGCGTGGCGGACCGCGGCGCCGATCGGCGCCCATCGCCTGCGCGCTCTCGTGCAGCCGATGCTGGTTGCGCTCGTAGTCTTCCCAGGAGATGTAGCCTGCATGCGCGCCGGGAATCAGCGTGACCCATTCATCGCGGGGCATGCGTCGCAAACGCGTGGTGCCGTCGATGTTCCTGAGTGTGTGGCAGCGCCCGTAGGCGAAGGCGCCGGCATATCGGGGGTTGTGCAGCGCGCGCAGCACTTGGCTGTGATCCAGTGCGCCCACATCAGTTCACCCTTGTGCGCGCCCTTGGCGCAGCGGTGCGGAAATGACAGACGTTCCTGGCGCGCGGCCTTGACCGTCGCGCTGGCCGAGCCGGTGCGGGCGAAGGTGGCGAACAGCCACTCAAGGCAATGCTGCACCTGCCGATCGGGGTCGAGTACCAGTGTTCCGTCATCGTTGTAGACAAGCCCCACCGGTGGGCGCATCTCCAACTCGCCGCGGCGCGCCTTGTTCAGAATCCCGCCCTGCAGGCGCGCCCGCAGCACGTGCAGTTCGGCCTCGCTCATCGTCCCCTTGAGTCCGAGCAGCAGCCGGTCGTTGAAGTGCGCCGGGTCGTACACGCCGTCCTCGTCGCAGATCAGCGTCGCCGTCAGCGCGCAGATCTCCAGCAGCCGATGCCAGTCCATCGAGTTGCGTGCCAAGCGCGAGACCTCCAGGCCGAGCACGATGCCGGCATGCCCCATGCCGACCTCGGCCACCAGGTGCTGGAAGCCCTCGCGGTCCGACGAGGCGCCTGACTGCCCGAGGTCGCTGTCGATCACGATGACGCGTTCCTCGGCCCAGCCCAGCGCCACCGCGCGCTGGCGCAGGCCGTACTGCCGCTTGGTGCTCTCGGTGTTCTCGAACACCTGGCGCAGCGTCGACTGGCGCACGTACAAGTAGGCGTTGCGCTTGAGGTGGCTGGCCTGCACCTTCTGATGGAGATCGTTGATCATGTTATGGCCTCCTGACGGGCGAACAGAACCATGTTGGCCAAGAGCGTCGCCACATCCGCGTGCAACTGCACCGGGCAAATCTCCTGGGTCTGCGGCGACTGTCGGGACGCCGGCGACGGCGACGGCGACGGCGACGACGGCGGCGACGCCACGCACTGACTCCAGGCCTGCATCCATGCGCTCATGCCGCGCCGCATGAACAGCGCCAGACCCTGCGCCTGAGCGCCGAACCGCCCGAGAGCCTGACGTCGCAGGTCCTCGTACCTGGCGATCAAACCGTCGTTGCGTGGTGCTTGCGCCGGTGACGCCGGATTCAGCGCCGTTTTTTTTTGCGCAGCAACTGCCGCTCGATGCTGCGCGGGTGCACTTGCACGTCGAAGCGCTGGTGCACCCGTTCGGCCAGACGATCCGCGCGCACGGCGGGATCGGCGGTGCGCGCCTCGATGACGAACTGCAGCACCGCCGGGGTGAGCTTGTGGCCACCATGCGGTCCCGGCTTGTGTGCGATCAGCGCGACCAAGCCGCCTTGCTCGAAGGCCGCCCGGGCCTGATAGAACGACGGGCGCGAGAAGCCGCAGACCTTGGCCGCCTCGCTGATCGGGCGCTTGTCGACGTTGACCAGTCGCAGCATCTCGTACTTGACCTGCAGCACGTCGTCGGGGTCGAAGAATTCGCTGTGCTCGAACAGCGCGTGCTTGACACCGCCCGGGCGCGGATTGAGCGTGGCGTGCTGCCGCAGCACCGCTTGCTTGTCGTTCTTGCCTCGATCTACAGGCATGGACGCTCCTCCGGTCGTGAAGGTCAATATGTGTAAATAGGATTATGTGACACATTGCGCCAATGTCAAGGCAACTCGCAGGCTTGTCGAGGAAATCTGCAAGAATAATAGCGTTGAACTCGTTATAGAGGCTCAGCCGCACCTTCGGCAAAGGCACAATCAACTTTACAGATTGCACATATTCCTCTTTACACCAGGCCCGCGAGTTCATGGTCTGATCGTCCCGATCAGCAGCACCAGTTCAAGCAACTCCTGGGTCCGAAACGCAGCCCGTCCGGCGGCCACGACATTGAACGCATCGACAGCAACGAGGTCGGACCAGTTCGCAGGAATAGAGCGCAAACCGCCCGCACCGTCGTGAAACCAAGCCCTGTCCTCACGCCAGTTCTGGCCACGCATGACCAGATCGAATTCCTGACCGAACAACGGATGGTGTGGGTGCGTCACCCGAAAAGGTCGACGCTCAACGTCACCATGCGGCGCAGTTGACTGCTCGCTCCAACGCCTATGCGGAGTCGTTGTTCCGTACCGCCAAGTACCGCCCTGAGTTCCCTGCCAAGGGCTTCGCCGACCTCGACGCCGCTCGGGCCTGGGCAGCTGAATTCGTGCGTTGGTACAAC
>DATDES010000206.1:0-5212 GCA_036522975.1 Burkholderiaceae bacterium
ACGGGTGAAGCCGTGACTTACCCGGTCACAGTGCCGGCCGGGACGACGTATGTACGCTTCGCGATGTTTGATGCCGAGGTGAACCCGGCGTCCGACATCGACCTCGAGGTGTACAACGCCGCCGGCACGCTGGTTGCCAGCAGCGGCAGCGGCACCTCGACCGAAACGGCCAACCTGTCGAATCCCGCTGCGGGCACGTACACGGTGCGCGTGGTTGGATTCGCCACGGGTTCGGGCGCGGCCAGCTACAAGCTGCACACGTTCGTCCTGGGCAGCACGGCGACGGGCAACATGTCCATCACCGCGCCGACCTCGGCGGTGCTCGGTACAACCGGCACGATCGCCATCACGACCACCGGCCTGACTGCGGGAACTAGATACCTCGGTTCCGTCGTCTACAGCGGCATGGCAGGTCTGCCGGGCCCGACCATCGTGCGCGTCGATCCCTGAGCGAACTTGGCTTCAGCCCACGCCTCGCGGAGAAATCCGCGGGGCGTTTTTTCTTGCGCGGCTCAGGTGCGCGCGTCTGGCACTGCAGGTTGCGCGCGATCGGCCGGGCACCACAACCAGCTGCCGCGCCGGTTCAGGTGATAAAAGAAACCAGCTGTGCCCGGAGCCGCGATCACGACACGCCAGCCCGGCACCAGGGCTTGCGTATAGGCGCGGTCAGGCTGCGGGCAGCCCAGGGCACCATCGGGCCACGTCACCGCTTCAACCGTTTCAACACGCAGCCGCTCTTGCGCCAGGCCGGCGCGGCGCGCGGCGTCGGCGAGCATTGCCGGCAACGCGGCCTGGATGGCGGACGGCCATGTGGGTTGCGATGCTTGGGCCGTCAAGACGGTCTCCTTCGGCGCCGCGGTGTCGGCAAGGGCGCATGCCGCAAGCATCGCGGTGATCGCGGTGATCGCGATCGCGCTCGTCGATGCTGTCGTTCGCGGATTCATCGCGCCATTCTCATGCGCGCGTTCGACGGCGCAGTGCGTCTCGGTGATGCCAGCGTGCGACACAACGGCCTCTTCAGAGGGAGAAAAGCGCGTTCTCAGAGGGAAAACCGCTTTGCGCTGTGGTTTTCGCGCAGTACTATTCGCGCCGCAGGGTGCCTGTGAAAAATGAGAGCTCATGCGGCTCTCGCCCACACCCGGCACATCAACAACATCCTTGATGGAGAAAATTAACATGGCAACTGCGAAGAAGGCTCCGGCCAAGAAGGCCCCGGCGAAAAAGGCTCCGGCCAAGAAGGCCCCGGCCAAGCCGCCGGTGAAAAAGGCGGCAGCGAAGAAGGCTCCGGCCAAGAAGGCGGCAGCGAAGAAGGCCCCTGCGAAGAAGGCCGCTCCGGCCAAGAAGCGCACTCCCAATGCGGCGTTCATGAAGGCGATGACGCCGAGCGACGCGCTGGCTGCGATCATTGGCAAGGGCCCGTATCCCCGCACCGAAGTGACCAAGAAGGTCTGGGAGTACATCAAGAAGAACAAGCTGCAGGACGCAGTCAACCGCCGGATGATCAACGCCGACGCCAAGCTGAAGGAAATCTTCAAGAAGGCACAAGCGTCGATGTTCGAGATGACCAAGCTGATCAATGGCCATCTGAAGTGATCTGGCGCCGGGCGGTCCCACCGCCCGTGCTCGAGAAGCCGGTGCCCTGCACCGGCTTTTTTATTTCTGCGCCGGCTCCGGCAGGCCGAAGAGCGCCGCCCCGTTGTCCCAGCCGATGCGCCGGCCGATTGCTGGTGGCAGGTCGCCGAGCCAGCCACGGGCCTCGTCCATCAGGGCTTCGTATTGCTGCCAGCGCGCATTGATCCAGGTGTCCGAGCCGATCATGAAGCGCTCGGGCAGGGCGGTGCAGAGCGCGCGCCAGGCAGGCGCCAGGCGCCCGCCCTCGATCAAGCCGGGTCGGTACGACAGCTCGCCCAGCAGGGTCGGGTGGCGCTGCAGCAATTCGCGCACGCGCGCGACTGATGCGCCACCGATCCCGGTATGCGCCCAGATCAGCTTCGTCCCGGGGGCGTGGGCCATCAGGCGATCGATCGCCACGTCGTCGACGTGCGCGAGCACGGCCAGCCCTCGCTCGCGCGCCAGTCGCATCAGCTTGACCGCGATCGGGCCATCGGCGTTGGCGCTGTCGTAGAGGTGGAACTCGCCCAGGCCGCGGTAGGGTCCGGCTGCCGTGCCGGCGGCCAGCTCGGCCAACACCATCTGATGGATCGATTCGTCAGCGAACCAGCCGCTGTAGTCGGCGCGGTTGCGGTACAGGCGCACGAAGGGCACGACCGAGATGCCCGCCGCGCGCGTGGCCAGCGTTGCCGAGGCCAGCGCCTTCGTGCCGTCGTTGGGCCGGCTGTTGGCGATGACGGCACGCACGCCGCTGCGCTGCATGCGGCCGAGCACATCGGCCAGCGGATGCGGCCCCGACGCGGCCTCGTCGTTGTAGTGCAGGTGCGCGTCGAACAGGGGGCCCTCGTAGCGGCTCGCCGCGACCGCGCGCCGGTCAACACCGAGCAAGGCGGTTGCGGCAATCAGCAGCGTACGGCGTTGCACGGCCACCCCACTATTTCGACAGCCTGCGCTCGACGAAGTCGAGTCGGTCCTGGCCCCAGAAGATTTCGCCGTCGATGACGTAGCTCGGCGCGCCGAAGACGCCGGCATCGATGGCGCGCCGGGTGTTGGCTTCGTAGCGCTCCTGAACGGCTTGCGAGTGTGCGTCCTCGAGCCGCCGCGCCGGCAACTCGCGCTCGCGCAGCAGCGTGGCGAGCGTCGCCTCGTCGGCGATGTTGCGCTCGTCGACCCAGACCGCGCGCAGCACCGCATCGGTGACATGCATCGCGGCATCGGCGCCGTCTTGCATTTCGACCGCGATGATCAGGCGCGCCGCATCGTCGGGTGCCACCGGGAAAAATTTCGGCTGCAGGTTTATCGGCGCGTGCAGGGATTCTGAGAAGCGCTTCAGCTCGACCAGGCGGTAGGCCTGGCGCTGCGGCGCGCGCTTGGCCAGCGGCAGGCCGCCGGAGATCGGGAATACCTTGCCACCGAGATCGACCGGCAGCACGTCGACACGCGCGCCATGCTTGCGTGCGATGTCCCAGAAGCGCAGGTGGCCCAGATAGGTCCAGGGCGAGTTCGGGGCGAAGAAATACTGAATGGCGACCATGGCGGCTCCTTGGTGTGGTGCGAACGGTAGCCGAATTGGCTCGGCCGTGCAGGCCCATCGGCCTGGGGCCGCCGGCCGCGCGCTCAGCGCGCCAGGATCGGCGCCAGGAAGCGCCCGGTGTGGCTGCCTGGGTGCGCCGCCACGGTCTCGGGCGAACCGGCCACCACGACCTGGCCACCGCCGCCGCCCCCTTCGGGGCCCATGTCGACGATCCAGTCCGCGGTCTTGATGACGTCCAGGTTGTGCTCGATCACGACGATGGTGTTGCCGGCGTCGCGCAACTGATGCAGGACCTGGAGCAGCAGTTCGATGTCGGCGAAGTGCAGGCCGGTGGTGGGCTCGTCGAGGATGTACAGGGTGCGGCCGGTGTCACGCTTGCTGAGCTCGAGTGCGAGCTTCACGCGCTGCGCCTCGCCACCCGACAGCGTGGTCGCGCTCTGCCCGAGCGTGATGTAGCCCAGGCCGACGTCGAGCAGGGTCTGCAGCTTGCGCGCGATGCTCGGCACCGCCGAGAAATAGCTGAACGCGTCCTCGACCGTCATGCCCAGCACCGCGGTGATGTGCTTGCCCTTGTAGAGGATCTCCAGCGTTTCGCGGTTGTAGCGCGCGCCATGGCAGACATCACAGGGCACGTAGACGTCGGGCAGGAAGTGCATCTCGACCTTCAGCACGCCGTCGCCCTGGCAGGCCTCGCAACGGCCACCCGCCACGTTGAACGAGAAGCGGCCTGGGCCGTAGCCGCGCTCGCGCGCAGCGGGCACTTCGGCAAACAGCTCGCGGATCGGCGTGAACAGACCCGTGTAGGTCGCCGGGTTCGACCTCGGCGTGCGACCGATCGGGCTCTGGTCGACATTGATGACCTTGTCGAAGGCCTCCAGGCCCTCGATCGTGTCGTGCGGCGCAGGTTCGGCGTGGCTCTGATAGAGCTTGCGGGCGACCGCGGTGTAGAGGGTGTCGTTGACCAGCGTGCTCTTGCCCGAGCCCGACACGCCCGTGACGCAGGTAAACAGGCCGACCGGGATCTCGACCGACACACCCTGCAGGTTGTTGCCGCGGGCGTTGACGATGCGCAGGCGCTGCGGATCGGTACTGTCGTCCAGGCTGATGCGTCGGCCCGGGACGGCGATTCGCAACACGCCGCCGAGGTAGCGCCCGGTCAGGGACTCGGCATTCGCCGCCACTTCATCCGGCGTGCCCTGGGCGATCACGCGTCCCCCGTGCACACCGGCGCCCAGCCCCATGTCGACCACGTGGTCGGCGCTGCGGATCATGTCCTCGTCGTGCTCGACCACCAGCACGCTGTTGCCCAGGTCGCGCAGGTGGCGCAGGGTGGCGATCAGGCGTTCGTTGTCGCGCTGGTGCAGGCCGATGCTGGGCTCGTCGAGCACGTACATCACGCCGGTCAGGCCCGACCCGATCTGGGACGCCAGGCGGATGCGCTGGGCCTCGCCGCCCGAGAGGGTGTCGGCACTGCGGTCCAGGCTGAGGTAGTTGAGGCCCACGTCGTTCAGGAATTTCAGGCGCGAGCGGATCTCGCGCATCACCTTCTCGGCGATTTCGGCCTTGTTGCCGACCAGGTGCAGGGCCTCGAAATGCGCCAGGCATTCGGCCAGCGTGGCGTGCTCGACGGCATAGATCGGCAGCCCGCGCACGGCCGGGTCCTCGCCCTGCAGGAAGACGAAGCGCGCCTCGCGCTTCAAGCGGGTGCCGCCGCAATCGGTGCAGGGTTTGGCCGCCTGGTAGCGCGCCAGATCTTCGCGCACCGCGGCCGAGTCGGTCTCGCGCCAGCGCCGCTCGAAGGTCGGGATCACCCCTTCGAAGGGATGCCAGCGCTTGACGCTGCGCTTGCGGCCCGCGCTGCCATCGGCCTGGTAGACGAAGGCGATCTCGGTCGTGCCCGAGCCGTAGAGCAACATCTGCTGCTGCTCTCTCGCCAGTTCCTCGAACGGCGTCTCGACGTCGAAGCCGTAGTGCTTGGCCACGGACTCCAGCATCGAGTGGGTGTAGGCGTTGCGCCGGTCCCAGCCCTTGATCGCGCCGCTGGCCAAGGACAGGCTCGGGAAGGCG
>DATDES010000207.1:0-15250 GCA_036522975.1 Burkholderiaceae bacterium
CGAAAGCGCCACCGTGGCAGCGACCAGCAGCCAGGCCGCCGGCAGCCGCGCCATCGGCAAGGCGAGCACGACGCCGGTCGACAGCAGCAGGCCGATCGTTACCGGCGCCATGCCGGCGACGAAGGCCCGCACGCCGCGGCTCTCGCGGCGCCTGCGTCCGCAGCGCGTCGCCAGCATGGCGAGGGCCGAACTGGGCAGCAGGATACCGAGCAGGCTGATCGCTGCCCCGGCCAATCCTGCAATGGCATAGCCGATCACCGGCACGAACAGAAGATTGGGGCCGGGAGCCGCCTGGGCGAGTGCGATTGCAGCGCTGAACTGGGTGTCGTCAATCCAGCGCCGTTCCTCGACGATGTAACGATGGATCTCCGGCGCGACGGCGATCGCGCCACCGATCGCGAGCATCGACATGGCCCCGAAATGGGCGAACAGCGCCCACCAGTCGCCCGCAGCGAAACTCATGCAGGCTGACCCAGGCGCCACCAAACCGCAAGCACCGCGGCCCCGCCGATGCCGAGCACGGCATAGGCCATCGGCCAGCGCAGCCCACCGACCAGCGCGAGCGTTGCAGCCATTGCCAGCAGGCTCGGGCTGCGGCCGAGCGGGCCGCGAGCCAGCGTCGGCATCAGCTTCAGACCCATCGCGATGATCAGTCCTGCCGCCACCGCGCCCATGCCGCGCAGCGCGCCGGCGACCAGCGGCTCGCTCGCGAAGCGGGTGTAAAAGGCCGCGAGCGTCAACACGATCACCAGCGGAAGCGCCAGCATGCCGGCCAAGGCGGCGAATGCGCCGCGCCAGCCGAAGAAGCGGTCGCCGATCATCAGCGCGACGTTGACGATGTTCGGCCCCGGCAGGACCTGGCCGACCGACAAGGTCTCGACGAACTGCTCCCGCGTCAGCCACTGCCTGCGTTCGACCAGCTCGCGTTGCGCGATCGGCAACACGCCGCCGAAGCCTCGGAGGGCGAGCGAACTGAAGGCGCGGAACAACTCGCCCGGCGAGCGCGGCGAATTCACCGGATGACCTTCAGCGCATCCGGGTTGATGATGTTGATCGGCTTCTGGTTGACGAAGGCCACCACGTTGTCGAAGGCGGCACCGAAATACAACTCGTAGCTGTCCTGCTCGACATAACCGATGTGCGGTGTGCAGATCGCGTTTTCGAGTCGCAGCAGCGGGTGGCCCTGCAGAATGGGCTCGCTCTCGAACGCATCGACGGCGGCCATCCCCGGGCGGCCCCGGTTGAGCGCGGAAACCAGCGCACCCTCGGTCAGCAACTCGGCGCGCGAGGTGTTGACGAAGAGGGCCGTCGGCTGCATGCGCGACAGGTCGTCGAGCGTGACCGTGCCGCGCGTCGCTGGCACCAGGCGCAGGTGCAACGAGAGCACGTCGCAGACTTCGAAGAAGGCTTCGCGGGTCGGCGCGGGCAGGTAGCCGTCGATCCTGGCCTGTTGGCGCGAGGCTTCACTGCCCCAGACCGTGACCTTCATGCCGAAAGCGCGGCCGTAGCCCGCGATGCGCTGGCCGATCTTGCCGTAGCCCCAGACGCCGAGTGTCTTGCCTTCGAGCTTCATGCCGATGCCGAAGTTGGGCGGCATCGACGCCGACTTCAGGCCCGACTGTTGCCAGGCGCCATGCTTCAGGTTGCCGATGTATTGGGGCAGGCGGCGCATCGCCGACATGATCAGGGCCCAGGTCAATTCGGCTGGCGCGACCGGCGAGCCGACCCCTTCGGCGACCGCGATGCCCAGGCGCGTGCAGGCCTCGATGTCGATGTGAGGACCGACGCGTCCGGTCTGCGCGATCAGGCGCAGCTTGGGCAGTTTTTCGAGCAACTGGCGTGGAAACGCAGTGCGCTCGCGGATCAGCACCAGGACTTCGGCATCGCGCAGCCGGATCGAGAGCTGGCCGATGCCTTTGACCGTGTTGGTGAAGACCTTGGCGTTCAGTTGCTCCAGCTTGGCCGCGCACTGCAGCTTGCGCACGGCGTCCTGGTAGTCGTCGAGGATGATGATGTTCATTGTGGCGTGCGCTCTCGTACGTGATTCTGCCTTGCGCGCTACGATCGCGCGCTTTCAACAGGAGACATTCATGAGCATCTCGATGCACTCGGCCAGCGCGCCGGTATTCATTCGCATGTGTTCCAACCTGCAGGTATGGCTCGAGAAGGCGCAGGCGCATGCCGATGCGCGCAAGTTCGACGCGAATAACTTCCTCGGCCTGCGTCTGGCGCCCGACATGCTGCCGCTGCAGCGCCAAGTGCAGATTGCGAGTGACGCCGCCAAGGGCTGCATGGCGCGACTGGCCGGGGTCGAGGTGCCGAAGTGGGACGACAACGAGGCCTCGGTGGCCGACCTGCGCGCACGCGCGCAGAAGACCATCGACTACGTCAATTCATTCTCGGCTTCGCAGATCGATGGCAGCGAAGGTCGCGAGATCACCCTCCCGATGCGCAACCGCGACCCGCTGGTGTTCAACGGCGAGGCCTACCTGAGGCACTACGCGCTGCCGAACTTCTTCTTCCACACCACCACCACCTATGCGCTGCTGCGCCATGGCGGGGTCGAGATCGGCAAGGCCGACTACCTGGGTGGTCGCTGACAGCGGCGCTCCACGCCTTTCGGACAAGGGGTTGAATGCCGCCAGCCGGCGCTCGGCTTCAGCCTGCGAGTGGTGCAGCGACAGCACGCGGTAGACCTCGGGCCGCAAGTGCCACAACTCGGCGACCGAGCGCGCGTGGCTCAGCAACTGGCACCGGGCGCGCGCGTCGATCGACGTCAGGCCGGACAGGCGATCAGGTCGATATTGACCTTGCGCGGATCGGGGTCGTCACTGCCGGCCCGCAAAGGCCAGCCCAATGTGCCGCCCATGCGGCGCCACAGGTGACTTGAGCCCGCTTCGAGTGCTCTGGTCTCGCGCCTAGACGGTGCCGTACAGCGCCTTGCGCTGGGCGGTGTAGGCCCACCACGGCGCGGCAGCGGCGCCGCGCATGAAATCGGTGGCTGCCATGAAGGTGTCGAGCACGCACGGATCCTGGCGCTGACCGGTCGCGGCGCAGAGTTGCTGGTAAAGCACGAAAGGGTCGCGGCCTCGCAGCTCGCGCGGGCTGCGGATGCCGATCAGGCGCAGGTCTGCCGCCAGCGCGGGCCCGATGTTCGGCAATTGTTCGAGCGTCTGGCAGGCCCCCGGATGTGCCGCCTTGGGCTGCTTGATGCGCGTGGCGGTCATCATGCGGCCTGCCAGTGACGAGCAAACACCGCCGCAATGCGCGGCTGCGCTTCGATGCGCAGCAAGGTGTCCAGGAAGCGTGGCCTCGACCGTTTCAGGTGCGCGCGCGTGCCCGACCACTTCGAGACCACGGCCGCCAGCAGATCGACCGCATTGGGTTGTGGGCCGAAGAGGAAGGGCTCGCCGTCGAACTGGTCGGCAAACAGATCCCAGGCCCGATGCAATTGCACACGCGCGGCGGTACGCACGCGGGCATTGCTCGCCTCGTCGGGCTCGGCGCACCAGCGTTCGGGATAGTCGCTGATGCCCACCGCGGCGTAGCAGTTGGCGGCGATGAAGACCAGCGCGCGCAGTGCCTGCGCGCGAACGCTCGCCTCGCTCGGCAGCAGGCCGCTGTGCGGATGGACGAGCCCCAGGTGGATCAGGATGGCCGCACTCTCGGTCAGCACTGTGCCGTCCGGCAGCACCAGGGTCGGGATCTGGGCCAGCGGATTGACCGCCCTCAAGGCCTCGAATCCTGGCCCTGGCTCCCATGATGCGCCGCTGACGATGCGGTAGGGCAAGTCGGCCCATTCGAGCGCAGCCTCGATGGCGGCCGAGCCCGAGCCGGCGGACCCGTAGAGGACGTGATTGGCACTCACATCATCATGTTGTTGCGGATCAAGCCGACGGCCAGTCCCTCCAACTCGAACTGGGTCTCCCCGGGCGATACGACGATGGTCTCGAAGTCGGGGTTCTCGGGGACCAGCTCGATGCCGTGGCGGCCACGCTTGAAGCGCTTGACGGTGACTTCGTCGCCCAGCCGCGCGACGACGATCTGGCCGTTCTTGGCCTCCTTCGCCTTCTGCACCGCGAGCAGGTCGCCGTCCATGATGCCGGCATCGCGCATGCTCATGCCGCGCACCTTGAGCAGGTAATCGGGCTTGCGCGCGAACATGCTGGCTTCGACGATGTAGGTCTGGTCGATGTGTTCCTGGGCCAGGATCGGGCTGCCGGCAGCAACCCGTCCGACCAGCGGCAGGGTCAGTTGGGCCAGGCTCGGCAGGGGCAGACTGAACTGGCGGCCGCGGGCTTCGTTCAAGGCGCGCAAGGTGTCGGCGCGAAGCCGGATGCCGCGCGAAGTGCCGCCGACCAATTCGATCACGCCCTTGCGCGCGAGCGCCTGCAGGTGCTCTTCCGCCGCGTTGGGCGAACGGAAGCCGAGCTCGGCCGCGATCTCGGCGCGCGTCGGCGGGGCGCCGGTGCGCTCGATCGCGCTCTGCACGAGATCGAGGATCTGTTGCTGGCGCTCGGTAAGCTTGGGGCGTTCTTCGAACATGTTCGTGATCAGGTCGAACCTGAAGGTTTGTCCAGTGGCTGTATTTTTATCCAGATGGCGCGCCAATGCAATCCAAAATCGTGATCCTTGGGACTGGCGGGACGATCGCCGGCATCGCGGCGCGGGCTGACGATGCGATCAGCTATACCGCCGCGCAGATCGGCGTTGCGCAGCTGGTGGCTGCTGTGCCGCACCTGGCGGGCTTTCCGATCGAGTGCGAGCAGGTGGCGCAAATCGATAGCAAGGACATGGACCACGCGACCTGGCAGCGGCTGGCACGACGCTGCGCGCACCACCTCGCTCGCGATGCGGTCACCGGCGTCGTCGTCACCCATGGCACCGACACGCTGGAAGAGACAGCTTACTTTCTGCATCGTGTATTGGGGTCGGCAAAGCCGCTGGTGCTGACCGCGGCGATGCGCCCGGCGACGTCGTTGGAGGCCGACGGGCCGCAAAACCTGTTCGACGCGGTGACGCTGGCGCGATCGGGGAGCGTTCCAGGTGTCAGCGTCGTTGTCGCCGGGCGTGCCTGGGCCAGTGCCGAAGTGCGCAAGTGGCACACCTGCCGGCTGGATGCATTCGACGCTGGAGACGCTGGGCCACTGGCGTTGATCGAAGACGGGCAGGTCCGCGTGCTGCGGTCGCTGCCGGTCGCACGGAACGCGATCGGCCTGGAGGCGATCGATCGCAACCCAGACGATTGGCCACGTGTCGAGATTGTTCTGAATCACGTGGGCGCGAGCGCTGCGCTGGTCGATGTCCTGCTTGCACAGCGCGTTGCGGGCTTGATCGCCGCAGGAACCGGCAACGGCACGCTGAGTGCGGCGCTCGAAGCTGGATTGCGCCGCGCGGCGCGGTCAGGCGTGCGAGTGCTGCGCGCCAGTCGCTGCGCAGACGGGCCGGTGCTCGGCGGCGACGATGTCGAACTGGTGGGGGCGGGCGTGCTTTCGGCGGTGCAGGCGCGAGTCGAGTTGCTGCTGCAACTGCTCGCGGCGATGCGCGCCGGGAACGCCTAAGCGATTGCGTCGGGCCTCGCTCAGACAACCGTCAGGGTCACGTCGATGTTGCCGCGCGTCGCGTTCGAATACGGGCACACTTGGTGTGCCGCGTCGACGAGCGCCTGCACGACCGCCTTGTCCATGCCGGGAATCGAGATCTCCATCGCGACGGCGATCGAGAACGCGCCGGCCTTGCCTGCCATGGGACCGATCGACACTTTGGCGGTGTTCGTCACCTGGGCGGTCAGGTGCATCTTCTGCCGCACGGCGACGGCTTTCATCGCGCCGATGAAGCAGGCCGAATAGCCTGCCGCAAAGAGTTGCTCGGGATTGGTGCCGGGGCCGCTGTCGCCGCCCAGTTCCTTCGGTGTCGACAGCTGCAGCTTGATCTTGCTGTCGGACGATTCGGTGTGGCCGGTGCGGCCGCCGGTAGAGGTCGCTTGCGCGGTGTAGAGGGCGTTTTCGATGGCCATGGGCAATCCTGGGACGGCAAAGTGAGGAGCGGACAACTCTAGCCACTCCGCGGCGACCCTGCTCGCAGCGGGCGCTTGTGCCGACTGGGTCGCGCACAATCACGCCCGCTCTCCCGACTGCCGCTCGCTACTCGCATGACCGAATCCGACGCTCGCCAGGTACTGCTCGTGCGGGCCGTCGAGACCACTCCCACACCTGATTTGGGCGAGCCCTGGTCTGCAGCCGACGCCGCCTGGGCCAGCGACGAGGCGCGGCGTCGGGTCGGCGAAGGCGCCGGCGCCGATCGCTTCCTGGCCGTGCGCGCGGGCCTCGCGCTGCAGCGCCTGGGGGAGCGTGATGCCGTGTGGCGCGCCGATCCGCTGCGCCCCGGCCTGGGCGCCTTGACGCTCGTGCTGGTATTGGGCGGCGGGCTGCTCGCCAGCCTGATCGTGGGCAACGTGCTCGGTCCCGAGCGGCGCATCAACCTGCTCGCGCCGCCGGTGTGGGGCCTGCTGGCATGGAACGGGGTGGTCTACGCGGCGCTGCTGGTCATCGCGCTGAGCCGATGGCGCCGGCCCGACCCCGGCAGCGCCGCGCGCCCATTCTGGGCCGGGCTCGTACGGCGCATCTCGGCTTGGGTCGCGGCGCGGTCGGCCGCTGCACCGGTGGCCGCCGTGCGCGTCCGGCATGTCGCCGACTGGACGCTTGCCAGCGCGCCACTGCAGGCGCATCGCGTCGCCGCCGTCCTGCACGTCGCGGCGGCCCTGCTCGCGCTGGCCGTCGTGCTGTCGATGTACCTGTTCGGTTTGGCATTCGACTTCCGCGCAGGCTGGGACAGCACGTGGCTCGAGGCGCCTGATGTTCAGCGTGGGCTCGAACTCGCGTTCGGGCCGGCCGCCGCCCTGGCCGGCATCGAGCTGCCCGACGCGGCAGCGCTCGCGCGCCTGCGCTGGGCTGACGGCAGCAGCGGCGAACGCGCGGCGCGCTGGATCCACCTGTATGCGTTGACGCTCGCCGGCGTGGTGATCCTGCCGCGTCTCGCGCTGGCGGCCTGGGCCGCGTGGCGCGCCCGAAGCGCGTCACGCCGGATCGTGCTGGCGCTGGACGAGCCTTACTTTCGACAGCTCTTGCGAGCGTTGCCTACGCGGCCGTGGCCGGTGACCGTGCTGCCCTACAGCTACCAACTCGGCGCCCTGCAGCGGGCGGCGCTCGGGTCGGCGCTGAGCGACGCGCTCGGGCCCGGCGCGCAAGCGCAGGTGGCCGCCACGCTGCCGCTCGGCGCCGAAGACGAGCTCGCGCGCCACCTGCCCACCGTCCGGGCCGACCATGTTGCGCTGCTGTTCAGCGCCACCGCGACGCCCGAGCGCGAAACGCATGGTGCCTTCGCGCAGGCGGTTGCTGCGCTGAGGCCGGCGCCGGCGCTGTCGGTGCTGGTCGACGAGTCGGGTCTCCGGCGCCAGTTCGGCAGCAGCGGCGACGGCGCGGTGCGCCTGCGCCAGCGCCGCGAGGCCTGGCAGCGCCTGCTACAGGCCTTGTCTCTACCGGCGCCGCACTTCATCGACCTGCAATGAACGACGCCGCTTTGGGCCACGGCCGTACGGTCTCGCTCAGCCTGGTCTCGCACACCAACGTCGGCAAGACCACCCTCGCCCGCACCCTGCTCGTGCGCGACATCGGCGAGGTACGCGACGAGGCCCATGTGACCGAGAGCGCCGAGGCTCACCTGCTGATCGAGTCGCCGGCCGGCGACCGCCTGCTGCTGTGGGACACGCCCGGCTTCGGCGACAGCCTGCGCCTGGCGCGGCGCCTGTCGCAGGCCGGCAACCCGATTGGCTGGTTCCTGACCGAGGTCTGGGACCGCTGGCGTGACCGCGCCTTTTGGTCGAGCCAACGCGCGCTGCGCCACGTGCTTGGCGAGGCCGACGTGGTGCTGTACCTGGTCAACGCCGCCGAAGTGCCCGAGGATGCGGGCTACCTCGATGCCGAATTGCATGTGCTGGCCCTGGTCGGCAAGCCGGTGATCGCGCTGCTGAACCAGGTGGGCCCCCCCGGAGTCGCCGACGACACCATGGCTGCGCGCTGGCGCATGCACCTTGCCGCGGCGTCGGGCGTGAAGGCTGTGCTGGCGCTCGACGCCTTCACCCGCTGCTGGGTCCAGGAGGACGTGCTGTGGCACGCTGTCGCCGACGTCGTGCCCGATACCGGGCGTGCCGCCCTTCTGCGCCTGCAAGCCGCCTGGCGCCAGCGTCAGGCTGCGATCTGGCGCAGCGCGATGGGGGAGCTGGCGCGCCGCATGGCCCGCGCGGCGCTGGACGTCGAAGCGGTCGAAGCGGACGGTTGGCGCGGCCCACTGAGAAAGGTGGGCAGCGTGCTCGGCAGGGTCATCGGGGTACGCGGCGAGGCCCCGGAATCGGCGCAGGAACGCTCGATGGCGGCATTGGCTGAACGCCTGGACGAGGACGTGCGCCAATCGATCGACCGCCTGATCGCGCTGCACGGCCTGGACGGCCGCGCAGGAGGCGAAGTACTCGCCAAGCTGGCGCGCCACTACGCGCTGCGCCAGCCTGTCGGCGAGGGCCGCGCGGCGCTGTGGGGCGGCGCGGTGAGCGGCGCGCTGGCCGGGCTGAAAGCCGACGTCGCCAGTGGTGGCCTGACGCTCGGCGGCGGGCTGCTCGCCGGTGGCGTGATCGGCGCGCTGGCGGCGGCCGGCGTTGCGCGCGGTGTCAATGTCGTGCGCGGACTCGATCGACCTCAAGTCGCCTGGGACGTGAAGGTGCTCGACGCCCTGCTGGCCAATGCCTTGCTGGGCTATCTGGCCGTCGCCCACCACGGCCGCGGGCGTGGTGCCTGGGTCGACGAGGCGCCGCCGGCGCGCTGGACGGCTGCCGTGCAGGACGCGCTCGACGCGCGCCGCGCAGCGGTCGAAGCGCTGTGGGCGCGACGCAGCGATCTGCTAGGCCGTGCCCCGGCCGCATTGGCGGCCGTCGCGGGCGAAGCTGGACGGGCGTCGCTGGACGAAGACATCGCGGGAGCGGTGCAGGGACTGCTCGAGTCGGCCTCGGCCGAGATCCTGGCGCGTCTGTACCCCGAGGGCAGCGCCGCGCTGTCCATGTGACGCCAGGGTTCTTCCATACCCGGGCTCCGCCCGTGGCCCAATCGATTCAACGGCCGGCGGCGGTGCTTTCGAGTTGCTGATGCAGGTCGAGCCAGCGCTCCTCGAGCATCGCCACCTCGGCCGCGATGTGCGCCAGTTGACGCCCCGCGTCGGCAATCGCGCCCGGCGCCAGCGTGGCCTCGGCGAGCTTGGCTTCGGTGGCACGGCGCTCGTCGCCGAGCTTGGCCAGGCGCTGGTCGATCTGCGCCAGCTCGTTGCGCAGTGGCCGCGTCTGGTCGGCCAGCTTCGAGCGAGCTTGGCCCTTTGTCTTGCGGTCCTCGCGCGGTGGGGGGACAGGGCGAGAAGGCGCCGCCACGGCGCGCACCGCGTTCGCCGGCGCCGGTGGCGGCACTGCTGCCGGACCCGGGACCGGCGGCGCCGGCTGGCCGCGTGCGGCGGCGCGCGAGACGTCGAGCAACCACTTCTGGTAGTCGTCGAGATCCCCGTCGAAGGGCAGCACGCCACCGCGAGTGACCAGCCAAAACTCGTCGCAGACCTCGCGCAGCATCGCGCGGTCGTGGCTCACCAGCATCACGGTGCCCTCGAACTCGTTCAGGGCCATCGACAGCGCTTCGCGCGTCGTCAGGTCGAGGTGGTTGGTCGGCTCGTCGAGCAGCAGCAGGTTGGGGCGTTGCCAGACGATGCCGGCCAGCACCAGGCGCGCGCGTTCGCCGCCTGACAGCGTGCCCACGGTCTGGTGCACCATGTCACCGGCGAAGTTGAACTGCCCGAGGAAGTTGCGCAGACCCTGCTCGCGTCCATCCTGGCCGGCCACGTTGAGTTCGCGCGCCAGGCGCGTCATGCGCTGGAGCGGCGTATCGTCCTCGCTCAGCAAGTCCATCTCCTGCTGCGCGAAGTAGCCGATCGCCAGTCCCTTGCCTTCGGTCATCGTGCCGGCGATGGCCGTCAGCGCGCGGGCGATGGTCTTCACCAGGGTCGATTTGCCCTGGCCGTTGGCACCGAGAATGCCGATGCGCTGGCCGGCCATCACGGTGCGGTTGACGTCATGCACGATCACGGTCTTGCCATAGCCGCATTCGAGGTCGCGCATCGCCAGCATCGGATTGGGCAGGTTCTGCGGCTCGCGGAACTCGAACGCGAAATCGCTTGCGGTCAGCACCGGCGCGATGCGTTCCATCCGCGCCAGCGCCTTGACGCGGCTCTGCGCCTGCTTGGCCTTGCTGGCCTTGGCCTTGAAGCGATCGATGAAGCGCTGCAGGTGCGCGATGCGCTCCTGCTGCTTGCCGAACGCCGCCTGTTGCTGGCTCATGCGCTCGGCGCGCATCTCTTCGAAGCCGCTGTAGTTGGCGCCGTAGCGGGTGACCTCGCCGTCGTCGACGTGCAGGGTCACGCGCGTCACCGCGTCGAGGAATTCGCGGTCGTGGCTGATGATCACCAGGGTGCCCGAAAAACGCTGCAGCCAGGCCTCGAGCCAGACCAGGGCATCGAGGTCGAGGTGGTTCGTCGGCTCATCCAGCAGCAACAGATCGGCCGGGCACATCAGCGCACGCGCGAGCTGCAGGCGCATGCGCCAGCCGCCGGAGAAGCTGTTCACCGGCGCGTCGAGCTGCTCGCTGCGAAAGCCCAGGCCCAGCAGCATGGCTTGCGCGCGCGCGCGGGCGTCGAAGCCGCCAGCTTCGTCGATGGCCATGTGCGCGTCGGCCATCGCGTGGCCGTCATGCGCTTCCTCGGCGGCGGCCAGTGCCGCCCATGCGGCCACCAGGGGCAGGTCGCCATCGAGCACGAAATCGGTCGCACCCTGGTCGGTCTCGGGCATCTGCTGGGCCACTTCACCCAGGCGCCAGCGCGGCGGCATCTCGACGTCGCCGGTGTCGGCATGCAGGCGGTTGGCGAGCAGGGCGAACAGGCTCGACTTGCCGGCACCGTTGCGGCCGACGAGGCCAGCCTTCTCGCCCGGGTTCAGCGTGAAGGTCGCGCCTTGCAGCACGGCCTTGGCGCCGCGGCGCAGCGTGACGTTACGGACGGTGATCATGTCGTCAGCGCCTCGCGGGTGAGCAGCAATACCTGGTCGTCGCCGGCGCTGGTCGGCAGCCAGATGGTGTCGAGGGCGGGGAAGGCGGCCTCGAAGTGGGCACGCTCATGGCCGATCTCGAGCACCAGGACCGCCTCGTCGGTCATCCACCGGGCCGCGTCGGCGAGCAGAGGGCGGATGAAGTCCATGCCGTCGGCGCCGCCGGCCAAGGCCAGGGCGGGTTCGCTGCGGTATTCGGCGGGCAGGGCGGTCATCGATGAAGTGTTCACGTAGGGCGGGTTGCAGAGGATCAGGTCGTAGCGCCGACCGGGCACGGCTTCCAGACTGTCTCCGTGGTGCAGGGTGATGCGGTCGGCGAGGTGGTGCTTGTCGATGTTGATGCGTGCGACCGCGATCGCGTCGGCGCTGAGGTCGGCGGCATCGACGCTGACCTCGGGCCAGGCCAGCGCTGCAAGCACAGCCAGGCTGCCGTTGCCGCTGCACAGGTCGAGCACGGCGCGGGTGTTTGCCGACAGCCAGGCCTCGAGCGTGCCGTCGGCGATGAGCTCGGCGATCAGCGAGCGCGGCACGATCGCGCGCTCGTCGACATAAAAGGGCAGGCCCTGGAGCCAGGCTTCGCGGGTCAGGTAGGCGGCAGGCTGGCGGGTGGTGATGCGTTGCCCGACCAGGGCTTCGATGGCACCGGCCTCGTCACCCGTGAGCTCGCGCCCGGCGACGCCATCGAGCTCGTCCAGCGGCAGCCCGAGCCGCCATAGCACCAGCCACACCGCTTCGTCGAAGGCGTTGGTCGTGCCATGCCCAAACGAAACGCCCGCCTGGGTGAGGCGGGCGCTCTGGCGCTCGATCATCTCAATCAAAGTCACGTCAACAGCCGTTCCAACACGCCTCGGTAGATAAGGGCCAGGCGGTCGACATCGGCCGCCTCCACATGCTCGTCGATCTTGTGGATGCTCGCATTGCGTGGCCCCAGTTCGACCACCTGAGGGCAGATTGTCGCAATGAAGCGGCCGTCGGAGGTGCCGCCGGTCGTCGACAGCACGGGACGGTAGCCGCAAACGGCTTCGATCGCGGCGCTGACGGCGTCGGTCAGCGTGCCGGGGCGGGTCAGGAAGGGCTGGCCGCCGAGGACCCAGGTCAGCTCGTGCTCGACGCCGTGGCGGGCGAGCAGGGCCCGAACCCGTGCCATCAGATCGTCCGCTGCGCTCTCGGTCGAGAAGCGGAAATTGAAGTCGACGAGCGCCTCGCCGGGGATCACGTTGCCGACACCGGTGCCGGCGTGGATGTTGGAGACCTGGAAGGTGGTCGGCGGAAAGTGATCGTTGCCGCGGTCCCACTCGGTGGCGGTGAGTTCGGCCAGCGCCGGGGCGAAGGAATGGATCGGGTTTCTGGCCAGTTGCGGGTAGGCCACGTGGCCCTGCACGCCGATCACGCGCAACTTGCCCGAGAGCGTGCCGCGGCGCCCGTTCTTGATCATGTCGCCGAGCTTTTCGACCGAAGTCGGCTCGCCGACGATGCACAGGTCAAGGGTCTCTCCGCGGGCCTTCAGCAACTCGACCAAGCGCAGGGTTCCGTCGACCGACGGACCCTCCTCGTCGCTGGTGATCAGCAACGCGATGGCCCCGGCATGGTCGGGCGAGGCCCGGACGAAGTCCTCGACCGCGACGGTCATCGCCGCGATCGAGGACTTCATGTCGGCCGCACCGCGGCCGAAGAGCAGGCCGTCCCGATGGCTCGGTACGAAAGGGTCGCTGGTCCACTGCGCCAGCGGACCGGTCGGCACCACGTCGGTATGGCCGGCGAAGGCCAGGGTCGGGCCGGGTCGGCCGCCGCGGTGGACGGCCAGCAGGTTCGTGACACGAGAGGCCTGCGGTCCGAAGACATGGGTCTCGCAGGCGAAGCCGAGCGGCGCCAGCCGCGCCGCCAGCAGCGCCTGGCAACCTGCATCCTCAGGCGTCACCGAGGGCCGGGCGATCAGCGCCTCGGCCAGCTGCAACGCCGAGGACATCAAGCCCTCTTCTTGCCGAAGCCGGTGATCGGCTTCGACTCCTCGGGGCGGACGTCGAGAATGATCTCGGTGAACAAGGAGGGGTCCGGATCGTCCGGCTTGGGCGGCTGGCGCGACATCGGCGCACTCTCGTTCTGCAGGCGCCACAGCAGGTTGGTCGGCGAGTCGGAGAAGGCCAGGCCCTCCTCGCGCGTGATGACGCCATCGCCAATCATCTTGGCCAGGTCGGCCTCGAAGGTCTGCGAGCCTTCCGCCAGCGATTTTTCCATCGCCTCCTTGACCCCGCTGATGTCGCCCTGTTCGATCAGCTCGGCAACCAGCTTGGTGTTGAGCAGCACTTCGGCCGCCGGCATGCGTCCGCCAGCCTGGGCCCGCACCAGGCGCTGGCAGACGATCGCGCGCAGGCCCGAGGCCAAGTCGGCCAGCAGGGCCGGGCGCGCCTCCGGCGTGTAGAAGGACAGGATGCGCCCCAGCGCGTGGTAGCTGTTGTTGGCGTGCATCGTGGCCAGCACCAGGTGGCCCGAAAGCGAGTACGAGATCGCCGAGGTCATCGTCTCGCGGTCGCGGATCTCGCCGATCAGGATCACGTCGGGGGCCTGGCGCAGGGCGTTTTTCAGCGCGACCTGCAGGCTGTTGGTGTCGCGCCCGACCTCGCGCTGGTTGACCACTGACTTCTTGTTCGTGAACAGGAATTCGATCGGGTCCTCGATGGTCAGGATGTGCCCCGTCATCGCCTGGTTGCGTTGCTCGAGCATCGCCGCCAGGGTGGTGCTCTTGCCGGTGCCGGTGGCACCGACCATCAGGATCAGGCCGCGCTTCTCGAGCACCAGTTCGCCGAGGATCTCGGGCACATGCAGCGACTCGAGGGTCGGAATCACGAAGGGAATGCAGCGGAACACCGCCGCGATCGAGCCCCGCTGGCGGAAGGCCGACAGGCGGAAGCTGCCCACCTTGGTAATGCCGATGCCGACGTTCAGCTCCCCGGTGTCGTCGAGTTCCTCGAGCTGTTGCGGCGTCAGCAACTCGGCTAGCAGCTGGCGCGGCTGGGCATGCGACAGCGGCTGGTCCGACAGCTGCATGATCTGGCCGTTGATCTTGATCAGGATCGGCGTGTTGGCAGAGAGGTAGACGTCGGAGGCGCTCTTCTCCGCCATCAGGCGCAGCACGCGCTCCATGTTCCCGCCGCCATTGCCGCCACCGCTCGCCATTTCACTCATGCCTTGCTGCTCCAGTCGGGCTGCGGCCTCAGGCGCGCAGCAATTCGTTGATGCTCGTCTTGGCGCGCGTGCCCGCGTCGACCTTTTTGACGATCACGGCACAGTACAACGAGTACTTGCCGTCGGGACTGGGCAAATTACCGGAAACCACGACCGATCCGGCCGGGATGCGGCCATAGCTCACTGTGCCGGTGGCGCGGTCGTAGATCTTGGTGCTCTGGCCGATGTACACGCCCATCGAGACGACGGAGTTCTCCTCGACGATCACGCCCTCGACGACCTCGCTGCGCGCGCCGATGAAGCAGTTGTCTTCGATGATCGTGGGCCCGGCCTGCACCGGTTCGAGCACGCCGCCGATGCCCACGCCGCCCGACAGGTGCACGTTCTTGCCGATCTGCGCGCAGGATCCGACCGTGGCCCAGGTGTCGACCATGGTGCCCTCGTCGACGTAGGCGCCGATGTTGACGTAGCTCGGCATCAGGACCACGTTCTTGGCGAGAAAACTGCCTCGCCGCGCCACCGCCGGGGGCACCACGCGCACGCCGGTGGCACGCATCGCTGCCTCGTCGAGGTGGGCGAACTTGGTGTCGACCTTGTCGAAGAAGCCGAGGTCGCCGGCGCGCATGATCTTGTTGTCGGCTAGGCGAAAACTCAACAGCACGGCCTTCTTGACCCATTGGTTCACCGTCCACTGGCCCACGCTCTGGCGCTCGGCGACGCGGATCCGGCCCTTGTTCAGATCGGCGATGACGTGCTCGACGGCTTCGCGCAGCTCCGGCGCGTTGACCGCATCGAGCGTCGCGCGCGATTCCCAGGCCAGGTCGATGATCGATTGCAGTTGCTGGGTCATGTCAATGCCCGCCCGGCCGCCCGAAGGGCATTGAA
>DATDES010000208.1:0-2716 GCA_036522975.1 Burkholderiaceae bacterium
CCTTGATGGCGCTCGGTGCGTGCCGCTCGAACTCGATGCGGACGTTGGTTGGCGGCGATGCCGTCGCTTGGACCCGTCCGTTGTTGGTGCCGCCTTTGGCACCCACGTTCTGCCTGCTGCGACCTGACTGAAGCGCATGCCCTGTGGCTGCGCCGGTGTGTGCCTGTGCGCGCGCTGAACCTGAAAGAGCCGAGATGTTTACCGAGACCCCGATCCAACAAGACCAACAGGACGCTGCTATCGCCCCCATCGGCGCCCCGCCGGTCGGCTTCGCCGCCATTGCTCTGCACGCCGCCCTGCACCGGGCGCTGGCCGACGCTGGCTACACCGCACCGACCGAGGTTCAGGTGCGTGCCGTCACGCCGGCGCTGGCCGGGCGCGACTTGCGCGTTTCGTCCTCGACCGGCAGCGGCAAGACGGCCGCCTTCGTGCTCCCGGCGCTGCAGGGCGTTCTCGACGTGCGCGCCAGCGGCGTTCGCCGCGACAAGGGCGTCGTCTATGGCCCGCGCGTGCTGGTGCTGACGCCGACCCGCGAGCTGGCGATCCAGGTCGCCAAGGCCACCGACACCTACGGCCGCCATGTGCAAGGCCTGCGCGTCGCCACCGTCGTCGGCGGGGTGCCCTATGGCGCCCAACTGAAGGCCATGCGTGGCCCGCTCGACGTGCTGATCGCCACCCCGGGGCGCCTGATCGACCATGTCAAGAGCGGCAAACTGATTCTGGACAACGTGTCGATGCTGGTCCTCGACGAGGCCGACCGCATGCTCGACATGGGCTTCATCGACGACATCCGCTTCATCGCCGAGTGCACGCCCAAGACGCGCCAGACCCTGATGTTCAGCGCTACGTTCGCCGGCCATGTCGGCCGCCTGGCCAACGAGCTGCTCAAGCCCGACGCGCAGAACATTGCGGTCACCTCGCACACCGACACCCACGAGAACATCGAACAACGCCTGCACTGGGCCGACGACGGCCGCCACAAGCAGGCCTTGCTCGACCACCTGCTGACCACCAAGGAAGTCGACCAGGCCCTCGTCTTCACCAGCACCCAGCGCGACGCCGACTGGCTCGCCGACCGTCTGGCCGACATGGGCCATGCCGTGGCTTCGCTGCACGGCGGTCTGCCGCAGGGCCGGCGCAACCGCGTTCTGCAAGGCCTGCGCTCGCGCCAACTGCGTGTGCTGGTGGCCACGGACGTCGCCGCGCGCGGCATCGACGTGCCGACGATCAGCCACGTCATCAACTTTGGCCTGCCGATGAAGGCCGAGGACTACGTCCATCGCATCGGCCGCACCGGCCGCGCCGGCCGCCAGGGCCTGGCGGTGACGCTGGCCGAAGCGGGGGATGCCGGCATGATCCGTCGCATCCAGCAGTTCACGACGCAGAACATCCCGGTCGCCACGATCACCGGCCTGGAGCCGAAGAAGGCCGCGCCGCGCACGACGGGCGGTGGCGGTTTTCGCAGCGAAGGCGGCTTCGGGGGTGGCAAGCCCTTCGACCGCAAGCCGCGCTTTGGGGCGCCGAGCGGCGCACGCAAGCCGGGCGGCGCTTTCAAGCCCAAGCGCGCGGGCAGTACTTTCGCCCGCTGACCCTGTGCCCGGCCTGCGCCTTCGCGCGTGCCGATAATCGGCTGCGTGTAAGGGGCAGGGTGGTGATTGCGACCACTGCTCCTGACCCAAAGGAGCAGAGCATGGCAGATGAGTTCATCACCCTCGGCGGCGGTTGTTTCTGGTGCACCGAAGCGGTGTACGAGCAGGTCGACGGCGTCACCGCCGTCGAGTCTGGCTACAGCAACGGCCAGACGCTGAATCCGAGCTACGAGCAGGTCTGTGGCGGCGATACCGGCCACAACGAGGTCGTGCGCGTTAGCTTCGACAACCAGCGCATCACGCTGCGCGAGGTGCTCGAGATCTTCTTCCACGTGCACGATCCGACGACCCTGAACCGTCAGGGCAACGACGTCGGCACACAGTACCGCTCGGGCATCTACTTCAATGGCTCCGAGCAGGAACGCGTTGCGCGCGAAGTGCTGGCTGAAGCCAACGCGGCGAACACGGGCCGCGTGGTGACCGAGATCAAGACCCTGGCCAACTACTCGCGTGCCGAGGACTACCACCAGCACTATTTCGCCAACCACCCCGAACAGGGCTATTGCGCCTTTGTCGTGGCCCCCAAGGTCGAAAAGTTCAGGCGCACCTTCGCCGCACGGCTGAAGAAGGCATAACCACCGCTTGGCCCCCGCTTCAGGGGGCCAGGCGCTCGCGCAGCCAAATTCCCGTGCCGTCGGCGTCGGCAGGGCGGTAGCACAGGCGATCGTGAAGGCGGCTCTTGCGGCCTTGCCAGAATTCCCAGCGATCGGGTGCCAGGCGAAAGCCGCCCCAGTGCGGTGGTCGTGGCGGATGCAGCGCGTACCGGGCGGCAAACTTGGCTGCATTCACCACCAGTACGGCCCGCGACCCGATCACTTCACTCTGCGGTGAGGCCCAGGCGCCGATGCGTGAGTCGAGCGGCCGTGTCGCGTAATAGGCGTCGCTTTCGGCCTCGCTGACGCGTTCGACCCGGCCCTCGATGCGCACCACGCGTTCCAGTTCGACCCAATGAAACTGAAGGGCCGCGAAGGGCGTCGCGGCCAGCTCGCGGCCCTTGCGGCTTTGGTAGTTCGTGTACCAGACGAGGCCGAGCGCGTCGTAGCCCTTGATCAGCACCACCCGCGTCG
>DATDES010000209.1:0-3948 GCA_036522975.1 Burkholderiaceae bacterium
GAGAAGCAGTCCGCGCTGCTCGACAACCCCTTCGTGCTGCTGTTCGACAAGAAGATCAGCAACATCCGCGACCTGCTGCCGACGCTCGAAGCGGTGGCCAAGGCCGGTCGCCCGCTGCTGATCGTGGCCGAGGAAGTCGAAGGCGAAGCCCTGGCCACGCTGGTGGTCAACACCATCCGCGGCATCCTGAAGGTCGTCGCCGTCAAGGCGCCGGGCTTCGGTGACCGTCGCAAGGCCATGCTGGAAGACATCGCCATCCTGACCGGCGGCAAGGTCATCGCCGAGGAAGTCGGCCTGACGCTCGAGAAGGTCACGCTGGCCGACCTGGGCCAGGCCAAGCGCGTCGAAGTGGGCAAGGAAAACACCACCATCATCGACGGCAACGGTGCCGCTGCCGACATCGAAGCCCGCGTCAAGCAGGTGCGCGTGCAGATCGAAGAAGCGACCAGCGACTACGATCGCGAGAAGCTGCAGGAGCGCGTGGCGAAGCTGGCCGGCGGTGTGGCGCTGATCAAGGTCGGCGCCGCCACCGAGGTCGAGATGAAGGAAAAGAAAGCCCGCGTCGAAGACGCGCTGCACGCCACGCGTGCCGCTGTCGAAGAAGGCATCGTGGCTGGTGGCGGCGTGGCGCTGCTGCGCGCCAAGCAGGCTGCGGGCGCCATCAAGGGCGACAACGCCGATCAGGAAGCCGGCGTCAAGCTGATCATGCGTGCGATCGAAGAACCGATCCGCATCATCGTCGCCAACGCCGGTGGCGAGCCGAGCGTGGTCGTCAATGCGGTCCTGGGTGGCAAGGGCAACTATGGCTTCAATGCCGCCAACGACACCTATGGCGACATGATCGAGATGGGCATCCTGGATCCCACCAAGGTCACGCGCATGGCGCTGCAGAATGCGGCCTCGGTCGCTGCGCTGATGCTGACCACCGAAGCCATGGTGGCCGAGGCGCCGAAGGAAGAGTCCGGTGCCGGCGGCATGCCTGGCGGCGGCATGGGCGGCATGGGCGGCATGGGCGGTATGGACATGTGAGTCCCGGAGGCCGGCAACGGCCTCGTTACCACGTACGACAAGGGCCACAGCAATGTGGCCCTTTTTCATTGGGCACAATACCCTCGGGCGGAACTTGGTGGGCATGCGTTGCTGTGGCGCGTGCGGATACAAATCGCCGGGTAATGGATTTGCCACCTTGGCAAGTCGGGAGGAAGCACTCGAAGCATGCAAAAAACGATGGGTAGTCGTCACCTGGCCTTGTCTTGTGCGCTGTTGGGCACGCTTTACGGTCCAGTACCGTCCGCTGTGGCGGCCCCGGCGGCTGCGCTGATCGATGCAAGCGAACTCGGCCTGCGCGACGACCTGGCGTGGCTCGCCGACCGCGGGCTGATCAACTTGGGCCTCGGCACCTGGCCTCTGCCACGCGCCCGCGTGACGAGCGCCCTCGATGCGCGACGCCTCGGGCTTTGGTCGAGTGCCGATCTTGACGCCTTGGCTCGCGTGCGCAATGCCCTGTCGCGGCTGGACGAGCCCCTGCTGCTGTCCTGGCGGGTCAATACAGCGCGCCATCCGGTCAGCGATGCGGGCCTGGCCGAGCGGGCGCGTAACCAGGCTTCCATTCAGGTGCAGCCGGAAACCGACGCAGCGGCGGCCGTGCGCCTGCGACTGGGGGTGCAGGAACTGCCGCTCGCCTCGACGCCGTCACAGGTGACGCTGGACGGCAGCTACGCCGCACTGAGCCTGCCCGGCGCGATCGTCGCCATCGGTGCCCTCGACCGCTGGTGGGGTCCCGCCCGGTATGCGAGCCCGATCCTCGGCAACGCGGCACCTGCCGTGCCGGCCCTGACACTCACCCGCAGCGACGATGCAGCGCCCGAATCCACTGTCCTCTCGTGGATCGGCCGCTGGAGCTACGAAATATCCGTCGGCCGCCCGAGCCACTACCAGCCAAGCGGCCCGACCACGATCGGCATCCGGCTCAGTGCGCAACCACTGCCTGGCCTCGAGCTCGGCCTCAGCCGCTACATCTATTTCGGCGGTGAAGGCCGGCCGGACAGCTTCGGCGCGCTACGCAATGCGCTGTTCGCGAATTCGAATAACGACGACCCAACGGATGGTGAGGACCCGAGCAACGAGATTGCCGGCATCGACCTGCGATGGGCGGTCCCGCTCGCGAGCGCCACCTGGGTCGGCTATGCCCACTTCGCCGGAGAGGACGAGGCCAACGGGTCGCCTTCGCAGTGGTTCGGGACGGTCGGGCTGCAACTCAAGCACGCCACCGAGAACCATCGGGTCGAGTGGACCGTGGAGGGCACCGATACGAGCCCGGACCACTGGTTTGGCCTGCGCAGCGACAACCGCTCGCCGGCCTATCGGCATGGCGTCTATGTCGCCGGCCATTACCACCAAGGTCTGCCCGTTGGCGCCTTCATCGGCGGCGGCGGCACGCTGGGCAGTCTGGGGGTGGCGTGGACGCCGATCGACAGTCCGCTGGCGCTGCGCTACGAAGCCCGCTTGTGGCGCGCGAATGTCAGCCGGCAAGGCAGCGAACCGATCAATGTGGCTTACGGCCAGCCCGGCCGCGTCGACGGCTTGTCGCTGCAAGGCGCAGGCATGACGCGCACCCTGCGCTGGCATCTCGGCCTCGCCGTGCAGCGCGCCAGCGGTGGCACGCAACCAGGTCGGCATGACGTCGGTCTGATCGGTGGGATCGAGTGGGTCCTGCGCGAACCCTAAGCGACCTTACACGCCCGGCAGCCGATGAATGTCGGCAAGTTGGGATGATCGAAGTGACGCGCATGGTTGATGCCGCAGCCGGTTTTCGAGGCGACAACCCCCTAAACCGACGCAAACTGCCACCGCGCCGCGTGCATATTTGCACGGCCTGTGCCGTGCACGCATCTTGCGTTCCCTTGGGCGCTGGGCGCCGCGTTCGAAACCAAGCTCATCGATTGCAAGCGAACGCTTCTCAAGCCTTGCATGGAGACTCCATGATGAATGCAAAGCTTCAAGTCAGGTCCGATGGCGCCGTGTCCTCCGGCGACGGTTGGGCGTTTCGCTTCGTGGCCCCCGACCTGCTCGAATACAGCCACGGCCAGGCGGCCTGCCTGATCAACGTCGGCTACGCGGCCAGCGACCGCGAGCGCCGCATCTACGCCAGCGAATCATCGTCCGCCTTGTTCCCGCGCCTGCGCGAGCACCTGCAGTCGGCCGTGCGTCATTTCAAGGGTCAGTACGTCGTGGTCTGAGGAGCAATCGCGCGATCGTGTCAGCCACCCAGGGCCGGCCTTTCGTGCACGATCCAGGGGCTCGCGTCGGGCACGCGCTGGACTTCGAGCGGGCGGACGAAGGCCTCGAGCCCGTCGAGCAGTGCCGGCGTCAGCGCGATGTCGGCTTCACCCCACCGGCGCGAACATCAGCCGGTTGATTGGATCGCCAGGTGTGGCTGCAGCGGCGATGCACGGTGATGGTAATAGTTGAGCTGCCCTTCGAGCCCCTGCTGCCACAGCGCACGGTACGCGGCGCGCAAGTCGTCGTGTAACCAAAGCCGCCCCACCCATGTGGGTGAAGGAAGCTCCACAGGTGCGCGACGTCATTTTCGGCCAGCAGTCCCGCTGCGTCGGGTCGGCAGAGGAAGGGTCATGTAGGCATTCGCCGCCTCTTGCGCCGGGTCGTCCCAGACGAAGGCTCACTCGGGAAAGCCATGCAAGAGAAGCACTCGCCGAGGCGCATCTCCCGGCCCCGCAGCACGGCACGACAAGCGGATGCCCATGCGGCAGCGCCTGATCGAACAGCTGGATCGTCACTCCGGCAGCCAGCCGCGCAGCGTGATGGCGGCATCGTCGACGCCGCTCCTGCTTAGCGCCGAAAACAGCAGCACGCCGATGTCGGCATCGTCGGTCGACAGGTCGCCCAAAGACTCGGTGGCCGCGCGCACCGCCGCATCGGCCTCCTTGC
>DATDES010000210.1:0-5328 GCA_036522975.1 Burkholderiaceae bacterium
ACCACGCCAGCGGTGTTCTCGGGCCGCAAGGTCAGCTTGTCGCCATTCATCGCGTCCTCGAAGGAGTACATCTCCTTTTCGACGATGTCGGTGACTTCGCCCAGCCCGCGCACGAACAACGCTGTCGGCTCGACGATCGGCGTGCGCACATTGGCGTAGGCGTAGCGCGCCATGAGCGCGCGTACCTTGCCCTCGAGCCACTCCCAGCGCGCCGAGTCCGGCGGCAGCAGGTCGTTCATGCCCTTCACCGCGACCAGCGGCGCCTTCTCAGCCTTGACGGCAAGCGGTTTGTTGTCAGCCATGGAAAAGTGGCGCCCGCTCGGCGGGCGCAGTCAATGCGAGTCGGTCACCGCGACGCCGAAACGCCGTTCGATGTAGTCCTCGACGAGGCGATGGAATTCTTGGACGATGCCCTCGCCGCGCAGTGTCAGTGCCTTCTCGCCGTCGATGAAGACCGGGGCTGCAGGCGCCTCGCCGGTCCCTGGCAGGCTGATGCCTATGTCCGCATGCTTGCTTTCGCCGGGGCCATTGACGATGCAGCCCATCACCGCGACTTTCAGGTTTTCGACGCCAGGGTACTTGGCCTTCCAGACCGGCATCTGCGCGCGCAGGAAATCGTCGATCTGCTTGGCCAGTTCCTGGAACGTGGTGCTCGTGGTGCGGCCACAGCCGGGGCAAGCGGTGACGCTGGGGTTGAAGGTGCGCAGGCCGAGCGACTGCAGGATCTCAAGCGCGACGACCACTTCCTGGGTCCGCGCCTCTCCGGGCTGAGGCGTCAGGCTGACGCGGATCGTATCGCCGATGCCTTCCTGCAACAGCACCGCCAGGGCCGTGGCCGAAGCCACAGTGCCCTTGGTGGCCATGCCGGCTTCTGTCAGACCCAGGTGCAGCGCATAGTCGCAACGCGCCGCCAGGGCGCGGTAGACCGCGATCAGGTCCTGTACGCCACTGACCTTGCAGCTGATGACGATGTTGTCGGGATTGAGCCCGACTTCACGCGCGTACTCGGCCGATTGCAGGGCCGACGAGATCAGGGCCTGGTACATCACCTGCTTGGCGTCCCAGGGCTCGGCGCGGCGAGCGTTGTCGTCCATCATCGACGCCAGCAGTTCCTGGTCCAGACTGCCCCAATTGACACCGATGCGCACGACCTTGTCGTGGCGCGCAGCGGCCTCGACCATCATGCCGAACTGGCGGTCACGCTTGTCGCCCTTGCCAACATTGCCGGGATTGATGCGGTACTTGGACAAGGCCTCGGCCATCGCCGGGAAGTCGGTCAGCAGCCGGTGCCCGTTGTAGTGGAAGTCGCCGACCAGGGGCACGTCGATCCCCATCCGGTCGAGGTGCTCGCGAATGTGCGGCACGGCGGCCGCGGCCTCGGGGGTGTTGACCGTGATGCGCACCAGCTCCGAGCCGGCGATCGCCAACTCCTTGACCTGGATCGCGGTCTCGATCACCTCGACCGTGTCGGTGTTGGTCATCGACTGCACGCGCACCGGCGCGTCGCCGCCGAGCGACACGACATGGCTGCCCCAGGCGACGCGCGCCTGGCGCGTGCGATGCCGCAGCGGGCGCGACCCGGCGATCGTCTGGAAGTCCTGGTCGCCGCTCAAGGTGCCAGCCTCATCGCGGCAATTGCAGCCGGGCCACGTTGTCGCGCGTGCTTTCCGTCAGATCGACGGCCTGGCCGCGGAAGGTCAGCTGGGTCGCGGCCGCATTGCCGACCGTCAGACGCAACGGCAGTGCGCCGTCGAGGCCAACCGTCTCACCCGCCTGCACGAGCCGCGACAGCAGGATCTGGCCACGCACATCCTGAACTTCGATCCACGCCTCCGCGCTGGTCCGCAAGGTGAGTATGCCGGCAGCCGAACCACTCACGCCCGCCGACCGGTCCAGTGCCGGAGGGGGCGCCGAAGGCACGGTCTCGATCGAGGCCGATGCCGGCATGTCACTCGGCATCGGCGCCACCGCCACCGCTACCGCAGATGTCGCGGGGGCGGCCATCGGTGTCGAGGCGGCAGGCGCCAACGCCGGCGCGGACACCGGCGTCAGCACTGAGGCGGCATCGGGGACCCACGCCGGCACGCTCGCTGCACCGCGCCAGGGCATCCAGCGTTCAGGCAGCAGCGCCAGCGCGAGCGAGCCCGCCAGCACGAGCAGAGTAGCCCAGAATACGGGCCGGCGATAAAAGCTGAAATCGCCCGGATCGCGGTTGGCCGGCGCGCCGCGGAAGGGGGCGTTGAGTCCACCACCCACCTGCGCCAGCTTGGGCAAGTCGCCAGCACGCGGCAACTTGTCGAGCACGGGTTCGGCATCGATCTTCAGGGCCCGACATACCGTCTGCGCCAAGGCTCGGGTGAAGGTCAGGTCAGGCAGCTCGGCGTATCGGTCGGCCTCGAGGGCCTCTAGCTTGCGCGGTGAGACCTTGATCGACGCCGCCAGCGCGGCGATGTGCAGACCACGTGTCTCGCGCGCACGACGCAGCAGTGCGCCTGCGCTCAGGTCATCCTGGTCCGTGGCGCCCATCGTGGCCGACGAGGCAGGCGCGTCAGTCATCGAGCCGCCCTCGCTCATAAGCCAAGGTCTCCGAGGCTTGAGGAAAGCGGTTGCGCAGCTGGCGACCGTAGTCGTCGACTGCGTTACGGTTGCCCATGCGATTCTCTATACGTAGCGCCAGCCACAAGGTCTGGGCGTTGGAGAACTCTTCGCGCTGGTTGACGCGGCGGGCGTAGAACCGCGCGCGTTCGAGCTCCCCGCGGCGATAGAGCACCTCGGCCAAGTTAAAGGCTGTCGTCGGGTTCGCCGGATCGAGTTCATACGCACGCGACAGCTTGCGTTCGGCCTCTTCGAGCTTGCCCGCCCGGGCAAGGCACACGCCCTGGGCCAGCAGGGTGCGCTGCGCGTCGCGGTACTGCGGCAAGGCCAGCGCCTGTTCGAACTGCTGATCGGCTTCGGCAAACCTGTTGCGCTGGCAAAGGAACCAGCCGCGGTTGTGCAGCGTGTCGCCGTCGCGCGGATTGATTTGCAGGGCCCGGTTGAAGTTGTCATCGGCCAGGGCCTCGTCGCCCATGCTGGAATAGACCAGTCCGCGCAAAGCGTAGGCGGGGCCTAGGTTTGGTTTGCTCTGCAGCACCGCCTTGATCTCGTTCAGCGCGATGTCGTACTGACCACGGCTGTAGTACATCCCAGCCAACTCCATACGCACCGCGACGCGGCGCTCGATATCCACCTGCTCCGCCCCCGGCGGCGCCTCGATCACCGCGCCGCTGGACGTCGTGACAGTCGTCGTGCAAGCCGCCATCCAAACAGCCATGCACAGGAGCGGGACGAGTGCGCGCACGGGAGTCAGGCGCGCTGCGCCGATTGAGCCACGGCGATCGGCACACGGCGCAGGCGCGCGCCGGCGCGCGTGCGGTCTTGAACCTCGCCTGCCAACTGGCCACAAGCGGCGTCGATGTCGTCGCCGCGCGTCTTGCGAACGGTCGTGACCAGGCCGGCATCCTGCAGACGCCGCGCAAATGCCAACACGCGTTCATGCGGCGAACGGGTCAGGCCGGAGGCCGGGAATGGGTTGAACGGGATCAGGTTGAACTTGCAGGCAACGTCCGCTTGGCGCACCAGTCGCACGAGCGCATCGGCCTGTGCCAGGTCGTCGTTGACGCCGTCGAGCATGCAATATTCGAAGGTGATGAAGTCGCGCGGCGCGCTTTCGAGGTAGCGCCTGCAGGCTGCCAGCAACTCGTGCAGCGGGTACTTCTTGTTCAGGGGCACCAATTGGTCCCGCAGGGCGTCGTCGGGGGCGTGCAGGGACACCGCAAGCGACACCGGGCAATCATTGCGAAGACGCTCGACCATCGGCACCACGCCCGAGGTGCTCACCGTCACGCGACGGCGCGAGAGGCCGTAGGCGTGATCGTCGAGCATCACGCGCAGCGCTGGCAGCAGTGCCGAGTAGTTCTGCAGCGGCTCGCCCATGCCCATCATCACCACGTTGGAGATGGCGCGCTCGCCGGCAGGCAGGTTCAGGCGCAGGCGCAGCTGGTGTTCGGCATGCCACAGCTGAGCCACGATCTCGCCGGTCGTCAAGTTGCGACTGAAGCCCTGATGCCCGGTGGAGCAGAAGCGACACCCGACCGCGCAACCGGCTTGCGACGATATACACAGCGTGCCCCGATCGCCTTCGGGAATGAACACGGTTTCGATGGCGTCGCCAGCGCCGACGTCGAACAGCCATTTCACCGTGCCATCGGCCGACACGTGCTCGGAGAGGATGGCGAGAGGACGGATTTCGGCCGCGTCCGCCAGCTTGTCGCGCAGCGACTTGGCCAGGTCGCTCATCTGCGCAAAATCGCCGGCGCCCTTCTGGTGAATCCAGCGAAACAGCTGAGTGGCGCGAAAGCGCTTCTCTCCCAGGTCGCCGCAATAGGCCGCGAGCCCTTCGAGATCGAAATCGAGAAGGTTCGCCAGCATCGGGGCGTCAGCGGCTGAAAACGTTCATGCCGGCGAAGAAAAAGGCCACTTCGACGGCCGCGGTCTCCGGCGCGTCGGAGCCGTGCACGGCATTGGCGTCAATGCTGGCGGCGAAGTCGGCACGGATCGTGCCCTTGTCCGCCTTCTTCGGGTCGGTGGCGCCCATCAGCTCGCGGTTCTTCGCAATCGCGTTCTCGCCTTCGAGCACCTGGATCATCACCGGGCCTGAGATCATGAAACCGACCAGGTCGTTGAAGAAGGGTCGCGCCTTGTGCACGGCGTAGAAGGCCTCGGCCTCACCACGCGACAGGTGCGCCATGCGAGCCGCGATTACCTTCAGGCCGGCGCCTTCGAATCGGGCATAGATCTGCCCGATGACGTTCTTGGCCACCGCGTCGGGCTTGATGATGGACAGCGTGCGTTCGATCGCCATGTTGAAAAACTCCAGAGAAACAAGGACTTGGCAAAGCTTTGGCCAGCTCAAGGCTGTAGCGGCGAATATCGGCCTTGGTCATAGCGGATTCGACCAGTGGGTGGCGCACGCGCCATTGATCCGCCGCTTGCAAACCAGGACGATGATCCTTGAGGTCGTCCAAGTTCGTGCCATCGACGATGGTTGCGATCCCTATCTTGTCCGCTTGCTCGCGGCAGATCCGATAGAGCTCGTCTTTGCAGAAGAAGCAACGATTGACCGGATTCTGCGCGTAAGCAGGATTATCGATTTCGTGGGAGTCGAGGATGATATGGCGGCAGCCTAAGCTGGCGGCGAAAAGCTTCGCCGCGTCAAGCTCGCCCGGCGGCACGGATGCCGAGGAAGCGGTCAGCGCGATGGCGCCATCGCCCAGGGCGAGATGCGCG
>DATDES010000211.1:0-3418 GCA_036522975.1 Burkholderiaceae bacterium
CCCTCCTGGTACCACTGCTGGCTGGCATCTGGCTGCGCAACCGCACCGAGCGGCCCTGGGTGTGGCCGCGCCACTTCGGCAGTGCCGGCGGTGTGCTGGTGATGGTGATGTTCGTCGCCGTAGCATCGGCCTGGCGTCTCGACGCTCTGCCAGCAGTGATCGGCATCGCCGCCGCACTGGTGCTGACGCGAACCGTCGCCAAAGCCATCGCCGTCGTCGCGCTGGCGCAGCCGAGCGGCCTGGGCGTGACCCAGTCAATTTGCTTGAGCATGGCGCTGCTGCCGATGTCGGGAACGGTATGGGTCCTCGGGCTGGACTTTGCGGCGCGTCACCCCGCTGCCGGGGCTCAACTGATGCCGATCCTGCTGGCCATGGTCGCGCTGCTCGAACTCGCCGCCCCACTGGTGGTGATGTTGTGCCTGCGCATGGCCGGCGAGATCGACGTACAGGGCCGAGGAAACGCGAAATGAGTCTTCAGGACTTTGCCAACTCGAAAGCCTTCACGCTCGGCGTCGAGCTCGAACTGCAGATCGTCGGCCGCCACGACTACGACCTCGCGCCAGGCGCCGCCGACCTGCTGCGCCTGACCTCGCGACGCAAGCTCGCCGCCGACGTCAAGCCCGAAATCACCAGCTCGATGATCGAGCTGTCGACCGGCATCTGCGAACGCCACCACGACGTCATCACCCAATTGCTGGAAGTGCGCGACGCGCTGGTGCACGATGCGGCCAAGCTCAACCTGCGCCTGTGTGGTGGCGGCACGCACGCTTTTCAGGATTGGAGCCGGCGGCGCATCTTCGACACCCCGCGCTTCCAGCAGGTGTCGCAGCTCTATGGCTACCTGTCCAAGCAGTTCACGGTTTTCGGCCAGCACGTGCACATCGGCTGCACCGGCCCTGACCAGGCACTGTGGCTGCTGCACGCGATGAGCCGCTTCGTGCCGCATGTGATCGCGTTGTCGGCCTCGTCGCCCTTCGTGCAAGGCACGGACACCGGCTTCCAGTCGGCACGCCTGAACTCGGTCTTCGCCTTCCCGCTGTCGGGCCGCGCACCCTTCGCCCTGACCTGGCGCGAGTTCGGTGTCTACTTCGAGAAGATGCGCCATACCGGCGTGGTCGAGTCGATGAAGGACTTCTATTGGGACATCCGGCCCAAGCCGGAATTCGGCACGATCGAAGTCCGGGTGATGGACACGCCGCTGACCGTCGAACGCGCGGCCGCGATCGCCGCCTACTTGCAATGCGTGGCGCGCTGGCTGATGCTCGAGAAGCCCTTCGAGCCGCACGAGGACGACTACCTGGCCTACACCTACAACCGCTTCCAGGCCTGCCGCTTCGGCCTCGATGGCGAAGTCGTCGACCCGCAAACCGCCGAGCACCAGCCGCTGCGCGAGTTGATTGCGCAGACGATCAAGGATGTCGAGTTGCACGCGATCGAGTTGCGCGCCGAGCGCGGACTGAGCTTGCTGCGCGAGGCCCTGAGTGCCGAGAACGGCAGCGACGCGACCTGGTTGAGGACTGCACAGGCGAGCGAGCAATACCTGCCCGAGGTGGTGCGCCAGCAATGCCTGCGATTCGAGGGCGCGTGAGCGCGGGGATTCAGGCGTCGCGAACGTCGGCCACCGCTTGCTGGCCGAAATCGGGCCGACGCAGATAGGCGATGACCCTGGCCGCGGCCGCTCCCGGGCTGACCAGCCGACCTTCGGCTTTCATCTGCACGAAGGCGTCGTGATCAGGAAAGGCTCGCGGATCGGCGCCGCGCATCTGCACCTGCATGTCGGTATCGATGATTCCCGGGGCGAGCGCGCAGACCTTGGCCCCATTGTCCAACAACGCTTCCTCGAGGGCCTGCGCACGGGCCAGGTGGTCGAGTCCGGCCTTGACCGCACAGTACGGTCCCTGCGAGGCCATCGCGCGGCGGCCGAGGCCCGACGAGATGTGCAGCACGCGCTTGTCGGCGGCCCAGGTGCGCGTCGCGCCCAGAAAAGCGGCAGTCAGCAGCAGCGGCGCCTCGAGGCCGACGCGGGCCGACGCCGAAAGGGACACCAAGTCTGCATCCCCCAGGGGCCGGGGTGCGGACAGCGAGGCAGCATTGTTGACCAACGTGGCACTGGCGAACTGGCGGCCCTCGAGTCCTTCGAGCCAAGCGCGCAGGCGCTGCGCCGCCGGCAACGGATCGGCGAGGTCACAGGCCCACTGTTCGAGGCCCGTCGGCGCCGCCGGGGCCTGCCGTGAGATGCCCAGCACGCGATGACCCTGTTGCAGCAGTTGCTCGGCGATCGCTCGGCCGAGACCGCGCGACGCGCCGGTGACGATGACGAGGTGTTCTGAGGGGTTCATGCCGCGAGGTCTCCGTATTCGCCGCCGGGCGCAGGACTTGGCGCAGTTGACACCCGCCTAGCAGGGACCGGCTGCCCTCAGGCCGCCACGACGATCGGGAAGTGTGCCTGCAAGCCGTCGGCGCCGGGCGCGAACGCCACGCTCAGCGCCGCACGGTCCTCGGCGCTGCGCAGGTTGCGCCACAGGAAGTCGCGCGCATTGCCGGCATCGCCCTGCACATAAAGCTGGGTCGTCAGCAATTCGCGTGCGGCGAGCTTGACCTTGACGTGGATGTGCGGCGCGCGGCCACCGTAAGCGACCGGGCGGATGGTGCGGAACCGGTAGCGCCCATCGCCGTCGACCGCCACCTTCCCAAAGCCCTGGAAGGCACGGTCGGCGCGGTCGCCATCGCCAGGATGGTGATAGTGACCCTGCTCGTCGCATTGCCAGATCTCGACCACGGCGCCGCGCACTGGCCGCCCTTCGGTGTCGCTGACCGTGCCGTTCACCCATGCCGGACGCCCTTTGGCATAGCGCAAGGCGCCGTTGGCCAGCAGGTCGGCGTCACTGTCGGCAGGCAGCGCCACCGGATAGAACGGACCCTCGGTCTGCGCCGGCGTCGTGCGCCGTGACGGCGTCTGCGCACGAACGCCGAGATGAAGGGCCGGCGCGGCGATCACGGCCGCACCCGCCATCGCCAGCAGAACGCTGCGGCGACGTTCGAAGGTCGGGTCGGGGGACGGCATGGCTGGGCTCCCAAAAAGACTCAGAACGGCACCACACTCGAAAAGTTCATCGCGCGCGCGTCGTCAGGGTGCTCGATTGTCAGTGCGCGCGCATGCAGCATCAAGCGCGATGCCGTCTGTGCGAGCCCGGCGTACAGCGCATCGCCGACGATCGGATGACCGATCGCCAACAGGTGCACACGCAACTGGTGGGAGCGGCCCGTGAGCGGTTCGAGTTCGAGCCGCGTCGTGGAGGAGCCTGCATCACGCGAGATCACCTGCCAGCGTGTCAACGAAGGCTTTCCTCGTTCAGGATCGACCTGCTGGCGCGGGCGGTTCGGCCAGTCGCTGGAGAGCGGCAGGTCGATCGAACCC
>DATDES010000212.1:0-3111 GCA_036522975.1 Burkholderiaceae bacterium
AAGGCAAACAACTCGACTTCACCCAGGTGCTCGACCTGCGTGCGGTGCGCGTGATCGTGTCCGACGTGGCGGCCTGCTACGTCGTGCTGGCGCGGGTGCATGAGCGCTGGCAGGCGGTGGCCGGCGAGTTCGACGACTACATCGCCAAGCCCAAGCCGAACGGCTACCAGTCGCTGCACACCGTGGTGCGCACCGAGGGCGAGCAGCCGGTCGAGATCCAGATTCGCACCCGCGCGATGCACGAACATGCCGAATTCGGCGTCGCCGCGCACTGGGCCTACAAGGAGGCCGGGGTCAAGGGCTACGCCGGCGTGAGCGCCGACGGCAGTCATGAACTGCGCATCGCCGAGGCGCGCAAGGCCGTGCTGCGGCAACTCCTCGCCTGGGAGCGCGACTTTGCCGCCGATCCGGTGACTGGCGGCGCCAAGGATGAGCGCATCTACGTCTTCACCCCACAGGCCGCGGTGGTCGAGTTGCCCGCAGGGGCGACGCCGATCGACTTTGCCTACGTGCTGCACACCGATCTGGGTCACCGCTGCCGTGGGGCGCGCGTCGATGGCGCAATGGTGCCGCTCAATACACCCCTGAACAACGGGCAGACGGTCGAAATCAGCACCGTCAGGGAAGGCGGCCCTTCGATGGACTGGCTGAACGCGGAACTCGGTTACCTCGCCGGAGCCCGGTCGCGGGCCAAGGTGCGGGCCTGGTTCAACGCGCAGGCCATGGCACAAACCATTGCCAAGGGCCGCGAACTGGTCGAAAAGCTGCTGCAGCGTGAGGGCAAGACGGCGTTGAAGCACAACGACCTTGCGGCGCGCCTGGGCTTCAAGAATCCAGAGGCCTTGTTCGAGGTTGTCGGCAAGGACGAGTTCTCGCTGCGCACCATCGAGCAGTTGCTGCGTCCGCCGCTGCCATCGCCGGCCGAGGAGGCGCCCTTGCTCAAGCGCTCGCGGGCGGCTGAGGGCGAGGGTCGCGGTGGGGTCCTGGTTGTCGGCGTCGATTCGCTGATGACCAGTCTGGCGCGCTGCTGCCGCCCCGCGCCACCCGATCCGATCGACGGCTTTGTCACCCGCGGCAAGGGGGTGGCCATCCACCGCCGCCAATGCAGCAACCTGCGCCACATGCGCGAACGTTCTCCTGAGCGCGTGATTGCCGTCGAATGGGGGCGCAGCCCGAAGGATGGCGCGCTGTTCCCGATCGACGTGCTGGTCGAGGCCGGTGACCGGCCGGGCCTGCTGCGCGACATCACCGAGGTCTTCGCCAAGGCCAGCGTCAACGTCACCGGCGCGCACAGCCAGAGCGTCAAGGGCAGCGGCGGGGCGGTGGCTTGGATGACCTTCACGGTCGAACTCGGCAGCACCGAACGGCTGGCCCAGGTTCTGGCGCAGGTGGCGCAGATCGGTGGCGTGCGCTCGGCGCGCCGAAAATAGCGTCAAAAACCCGCTGCTACAATGCCGCCCTCTTAGGCGCGTAGCTCAGCTGGTTAGAGCACCACCTTGACATGGTGGGGGTCGTTGGTTCGAGTCCAATCGCGCCTACCAAATGCGGTAGTGAGAACAAGGACCTGGTGGAGACGCCGGGTCCTTTTTTCATGCCGCCCTGAGGTCTCCGCATGCACTTCGACCACAACGAATCGCTCGAGCAGGCCATCGCGCGCAACGTGCACGATGCCTTGATGGAAGACATCGGCCGTGGCGACTGGACAGCCGTGCTGGTGCGGGAAGGCCAGCGCGTGCGCGTGCAGGTACTGGCCAAGGAGGCGCTCGTGGTCTGCGGCCGGCCCTGGTTCGATGCCTGCGTGCTGGCACTCGACCCGGCCGCCCAGGTCGAGTGGCCACAGGTCGAGGGCGCTGCTGTTGCTGCCGGCACCGTGGTCTGCCGCATCGACGGCGACGCCCGAGCCTTGCTCAGCGCCGAGCGCCCGGCCCTGAACTTCCTCCAGACCCTGTCCGCCGTGGCCGGGACCACGCGCAGCTATGTCGACGCGATCGCCGGGGCTTCGCCGAACCCGCGCGGCTGTGTCGTGCTCGACACGCGCAAAACCTTGCCCGGACTGCGTCAGGCGCAGAAGTACGCAGTGCGGGTCGGCGGTGGCCGCAACCACCGCCTGGCCCTGTGGGACGGCATCCTGATCAAGGAGAACCACATCGCGGCCGCCGGCAGCATCGCTGCGGCGCTGCAGGCAGCGCGCGCGCTCGACGCGGGCGTCGGGATCCAGATCGAGGTCGAGTCCCTGGCCGAGTTGGAGCAGGCGCTCGATGCCGGCGCCGCCAACGTCTTGATCGACGACTTCAGTCTCGACGACATGCGTCGCGCGGTCGCCCTAAACGCCGGTCGCGCATTGCTCGAGGTGTCGGGTGGGGTCGATCTGACAGTCGTGCGTAAGATCGCGGCCACCGGCGTCGATCGGATCTCGATCGGCAAACTGACCAAGGACGTGCGCGCGGTCGACCTGTCGATGCGCGTCATCGGCTGAGCGCCGTCACCGCCCAATCATTCAAGCGCTTGCTCGCGGCTTCACGGATCGACACATCGAGGAAGGCGTGCTGCGCGGCCTGCTGCCCCATGCGCAACAGGTCTTCAGGCGTCAGCGACGTGTGCTGCAGCAGCGCCAGGGTCTCGCTGCTGTGCGTGATGCGCGACATCAACCGGTTGTCGGTGTGAAAGCTCAATGAGACGCCTTCACGCCACAGGGCCGTGATCGGGTGTTCGGCGATCGACACGGCGGCGCCTGTGTGCACGTTGCTGGTCGGGCAGACCTCCAAGTGCACGCCTCGTGCGCGAACTTCGTCGACCAGGTCATGGCTTCGCGGATCGTCCAGCGCATCGGCCAGGCGCACGCCGTGGCCGATGCGCTGCGCGCCCAGGCGCACCGCCTCGACCACGCGAGCTGCCACGTCGGCCTCGCCGGCATGCAGAGTCAGGGGCAGGCCGGCGTCGCGGCACAGCGCCAGGGCCCGGGCATGATCGCCGGGCGGATGTCCGGCCTCGGCGCCGGCCAGGTCGAAGGCGATCACGCCTCGGCCCTGGTAGCGCAGGGCCAGGCGCGCCGCGCGCAGGCTCTCGCTTTCGGGCAGGTGGCGCATTGTGCAGAAGATCAGGCCGCAGGGT
>DATDES010000213.1:0-2068 GCA_036522975.1 Burkholderiaceae bacterium
CGGCCTACGACGCGATGGTGCGCATGGCGCAAGACTTTGCGCTGCGCTACCCGCTGATCGACGGCCAGGGCAACTTCGGCTCGCGCGACGGCGACGGTGCGGCGGCGATGCGCTACACCGAAGCCCGCCTGGCGCCGATAGCCCGCCTGCTGCTCGACGAGATCGACGAAGGCACGGTCGACTTCATTCCCAACTACGACGGCAGCACCGAGGAGCCGAGGCAGTTGCCGGCGCGGCTGCCCTTCGTGTTGCTGAACGGTGCCTCGGGCATTGCGGTCGGCTTGGCCACCGAGGTGCCGAGCCACAACCTGCGCGAAGTGGCGGCGGCCGCCGTTGCGCTGCTGAAGAACGAGAAGCTGGCCGACGACGAGCTGTTTGCCTTGGTGCCTGGCCCGGACTATCCGGGCGGCGGCCAGATCATTAGCGCCGAGGCCGAAATCCGCGAGGCTTACCGCAGCGGACGCGGCAGCTTGAAAGTGCGCGCGCGCTGGACCATCGAGGACCTCGCACGCGGCCAGTGGCAACTGTTGGTGCAGGAATTGCCGCCCGGGACGAGCACGCAGAAGGTGCTGGAAGAGATCGAGGAGCTGACCAATCCGAAGGTCAAGGCCGGCAAGAAAGCGCTGAACCCCGACCAGGTGCAGCTGAAGCAGACCGTGCTTGCAGTGCTTGACGCGGTGCGCGACGAGTCGAGCAAGGACGCGGCGGTGCGCCTGGTGTTCGAGCCGAAGACGCGCACAGTCGGCCAGCAGGAGCTGATCAACACCTTGCTGGCGCACACCAGCCTGGAGTCGAACGCGCCGATCAATCTGACGATGGTCGGCATCGACGGGCGGCCGACGCAGAAGGGCCTGCGCCAGATGCTCGCCGAGTGGTTGCAGTTCCGTCAGGCGACGGTCGAGCGGCGCACGCGGCACCGGCTGGCGAAGGTGCTGGAGCGCATCCACGTGCTCGAAGGCCGGCAGCTGGTGCTGCTGAACATCGACGAGGTGATCCGCATCATCCGCAACGCCGACGAGCCGAAGCCGGCGTTGATCGAACGCTTCAGACTCAGCGAGCGCCAGGCCGACGACATTCTGGACATCCGCCTGCGGCAATTGGCGCGGCTGGAGGCGATCAAGATCGAACAGGAGTTGAAGAGCCTGCGCGACGATCAGGCCAAGCTCGAAGACATCCTCGGCAGCGCCGCGGCGTTGAAGCGGACGATGATCAAGGAGATCGAAGCCGATGCAAAGCAGTTCGGTGACGAGCGTCGCACCGTGCTGCTGGCCGACAAGCGCGCCGTCGCCGAAGTGAAGGTGGTCGACGAGGCTGTGACCGTGGTGGTCAGCCTGAAGGGCTGGGTGAGGGCGCTCAAAGGCCACGAGGTCGACGTGACGAGCCTGGTCTTCAAGGCTGGCGATGGGCTCTACGGCGCCTTCCCGTGCCGCAGTATCGACACCCTTGTGGTCTTCGGCAGCAACGGCCGTGTCTACAGCGTCGCTGCGGCGGGCCTGCCCGGCGGGCGCGGCGACGGTGTGCCGGTGACTTCGCTGATCGATCTGGAAGCCGGGACCCAGGCAGCGCATTACCTGGCCGGGCCGGTCGAGGCCCTGCTGCTCTTGGCGAACACCGGTGGCTTCGGGCTGCTCGCGCAGGTCGGCGATCTGGCGAGCCGGCAGCGTGGTGGCAAGACCTTCCTGACCCTCGAAGCCGGCGAGCATGTGCTGCCACCGGCGTCGATCGTCCCCGCCCATGTCCGGGTGGCTTGCCTGTCGCTCGGCGGGCGCCTGCTGACGTTCCCGCTCGCCGAGATGAAGCGCCAGGCCAACGGGGGGCGCGGCCTGACCTTGATGGACGTCGATGCAAAGGATCCGCTCCTGTCGGTGGCGACCTGCGGCGATACCCTCACCGTGCACGGAAGTGGCCGTGGCGGCAAGGCCAAGGAGGAAGCGCTGCGCGGCGAGCGCCTGGCGGCGCACGAGGGCCGGCGCGCACGCAAGGGCCGCAAGGTCGAAGGGCTGGTGAAGGCCCTGCGCCTCGTCGCCTGACTGTCATGGACGTGAGGCACACTCGCGCTCGCCGCGAA
>DATDES010000214.1:0-7948 GCA_036522975.1 Burkholderiaceae bacterium
AGCCCTTCCTCGGCGGCCAGGGACCGGCCCCCGCCTACATCATGTCGCTTGAAGAGACAGCGAGGGCCCGCTTGCGGGACCGCATCCGCGAGCGCCTGCCAACCGATGCCGACGGATCTATTTCGTTGACCGCCCGGGCCTGGGCAGTTCGCGCCAGAGTCAAAGCGTAGGCGATGCCCCTGAGTGTGTTGCCGGGCGAGGGCTGGCGCTTGGCGAGTCACGACGCGAGCTTCGTGCTGCACACGCACGGCGCGGCGGCGCGGAAGGGTTAGCCTAAGCCGCCGCTGCGAGGTGGTGAGCCGCGCGACCCAGGTGCGCGACGAAGTGCCGCACCGCCGGGGTCAGTGCGTTCTGCGGCCTTGACATCGCGGCCAGGGTGGCCACCAGGGGCCCCTCACGCAGCGGCAGGCTGACCATGTAGTTCGCGGCCAGCGGATGGTCAGCGATCGGCTGCGGCATCAGGCCGACGAAGTCGCCGCCGCAGATGAGCGCCAGCAGCGACAGTGTCGAGTTCACCAGCGCCCCGGCCGGCGGAGGCGGCAGGCCGTGCTGGGCGAACAGGTGGCGCGCATAGCCCGAGTCGGTAGTCGCCCCGGTGAAGACCCAGCGCGCCTCGGTCAGCTCCGACAGTGAACGCGCGCGCGCCCAGGGGCTGCCCTTACCGACCACCACCACCATCGAGATCGGCATCAGCGGCTCGATGATCAGCTCGCCGGCGGGGATGCCTGCCGGCAGCGGGCCGATCGCCACGTCGACCTCGCCTTTGCGCAGGCGGGACAACTGCTCGATGTAAAGCTCCTCGTGGATGCGCAGGCGGATCTGCGGGAACTCGCGGCTGAAGGTGCGCAGGGTCTCGGGGATCAGCATCATCACCGCCAGCGGCACCGCCGCCACGCTGAGGTCGCCCACCATCGCGCCGCCGAGCTGTCGGATCTGGTCCACCGCGGTCGACAGCTCGCGGTCCGCGGCGCGCGCGCTCTCGAACAGCACCTTGCCCTGCGCCGTGGGCACGACGCCGGTGTTCGAGCGCGTGAGCAGCGTCGCCGCCAGTTCGCGTTCCAGCTCGCGGATCGATTTCGTGAGCGCCGGCTGAGACAGCCCGAGGCGGCGCGCCGCACTGCGCAGGCTGCCTTCCTCGACGGCCGCGACCAGGGCCTTGAGCGCCAGGAGCTTCATGGAAACCATGATAACGGCCGGTTATCGCGGCCCCCTGCGCAGCATCTCCACTGGCGGCGGTCCGATTCCTAGACTGCGCGCTGTTGCCTTGACGCAGATCAAGGAGTGATCAGATCAAGGAGACAAGGGTGGCGGACGAATTGCCCGTGGCGCGGGGCACCATGCGCGGGCTCGAACGCCTTTGCGACGCGAGCGCGGCGGTCGGCGCGGTGGTGCTGGTCGCCATCGCCTGCATGACCGCGGTCAGCGTGGTCGGCCGCGCCTTCTTCGCCCACCCGATCCTCGGCGACGTCGAGCTGGTGCAGCTCGGCGGCGCGGTGGTGGTGGCCTCTTTCCTGCCGTACACCCAGTTCCGGCGCGCCAACATCATCGTCGACTTTTTCACCACCGGCGCGAGCGCGGGCGCGCAGCGCCGAATGGATGCCCTGGGCACGTTGCTCTACACGGCGGTACTCGCGCTGGTGACCTGGCGCGTCGCGGTCGGTGGCATCGACATCCATGCTGCGCAGGAACGCTCGATGCTGATGAACCTGCCGCTGTGGATCCCTTACGCACTGATGTTGCCGGGGCTGAGCTTGTGCGTGGCGATCGGAGCGGTCCAGGCCGTGCAGTTGCTGCGCCCGACGCCGGGAGGCGTTCGATGAGCAGCATGTCGGTTGGCCTCACGATGTTCGGCGCCATGCTGGTGCTGATGGCGGTGCGCGTGCCGATCGCGATTGCGATGTTCATTCCGGGCGCAGTGGGCTACCTCGCCCTGTCGGGCTGGCTGCCGCTGCTGGCGCACCTGAAGGGCGCGGTCTACGGCCGGGTCTCGGTGTACGACTTGTCGGTGATCCCGCTGTTCATGCTGATGGGTGCGATGGCGGTGCAAGGCGGGCTGTCGAAGGCCTTGTTCGACTTCGCCAACGCCCTGCTCGGGCGATTTCGCGGCGGCATGGCGATGGCCGGCGTGCTGGCTTGCGCTGCTTTCGGCTCGATCTCGGGCAGCACCGTCGCCACCACCGCCACGATCGCGCAGGTGGCCTATCCGCAGATGCGGCGCATTGGCTACTCGGGGCGTCTGGCCACCGCGGCCTTGGCCACCGGCGGCACGATGGGGGTGCTCCTGCCGCCCTCGGTGACGCTGATGGTGTACGCCATCCTGACTGAGCAGAACATCACCAAGATGTTCCTTGCGGCCTATGTGCCGGCCTTGCTGGCTGCGCTGGGCTATCTGCTGGCGATCGCGGTCATCGTGCGCCTGGACCCCGACCAGGCACCGGCCGCCAAGGCCGCGACGGGCGCCGAGATGCTGGCCTCGGCACTGCGCGTTTGGCCCATCGTCGCGATCTTCGTCGTCGTCTTCGGTGGCATCTACGGCGGCCTGTTCACCGCGACCGAGGGCGCGGCGATCGGCAACGTGATGACCTTCGGAATCACCCTGTCGCGCGGCGAGATCACGCGCAGCAAGTTCGCCGCTGCGGTGCGCACCACCGCCCAGACCAGCGGCATGATCTTCCTGATCTTCATCGGCGCCGACATGATCAACGCGGCGCTGGCGCTGTCGCAACTGCCGGCGCAGCTGGCCGACCTCGTAGGCCACCTGCAGATCTCGCCGCTGGTGGTGATGGCCGGGATCATGGTCTTCTACATCGTGCTCGGCTGCGTGATGGACGAGATGAGCATGATCCTGCTCACCGTGCCGACCCTGTTTCCAGTGATCATGGGCATGGACTTCTTCGGCCTGGGCGTCACCGACAAGGCGCTGTGGTTCGGCATCCTGATCCTCACGGTGTGCGAGATCGGGATGATCTTCCCGCCGGTGGGCCTGAACGTCTACATCATGAACGGCCTCGCACGCGACGTGCCGATGGTCGAGACCTACAAGGGTGTCGTGCCCTTCCTGATCACGGACGGCGTGCGCCTTGCGCTGCTCATCACCTTTCCCGCACTGGCCCTGTGGCTGGTGCATCGCTTGACATGACCCACCCCCAGGAGACCGCCATGAAATTCCATCGCATCGTCACTCTTTGCGCCCTCATCGCCGCCGCCGCGTCGCCCGCGCGCGCGCAGGACGTGACCCTCAAGGTGCACTTCTTCCTGCCGTCGACCTCCTTTGCCAGCACGCTGTTCATCCAGCCGTGGTGCGAAAAGATCGCCAAGGACTCCGGCAGCCGGATGAAGTGCCAGATGTACCCGTCGATGCAGCTCGGCGGCACGCCGCCGCAGTTGTTCGAGCAGGTGCGCGACGGCGTCGCCGACGTGGTCTGGACGCTGCCTGGCTACACCGCGGGCCGCTTCCCGAGCGTCGAAGCGTTCGAGCTGCCCTTCATGATGCAGAACCCGGAGGCGACCAGCAAGGCGCTGTGGGACTACGTGCAGGTCCACTCGGCCAACGAGTTCAAGGACGTCAAGCCGCTGGCCTTCCACGTCCACGGCGACGGCGTGTTCCACATGACGAACAAGCCGGTGAAGACCATGGCCGACTTGAAAGGCCTGAAGCTGCGCGCGCCGACGCGCATGACCAACAAGTTCATCGCGATGCTCGGCGCCACGCCGGTCAGCATGCCCGTGCCGCAGGTCGGCGACGCGCTGTCCAAGGGCGTGATCGACGGCGCCGTGGTGCCCTACGAGGTGGTGCCGGCGGTGAAGATCCAGGAACTGGTGAAGTTCCACTCCGAAACCGACCCGGCCCTGCCGGCCTTCTACACCTCGACCTTCATCTTCGCGATGAACAAGGCCAAGTACGAGTCGCTGCCGGCCGACCTGAAGAAGGTGATCGATGACAACTCGGGCCAGGCGCTGTCGGGCCAGATCGGCAAGGCCTTCCTGCAGGCCGACATGGAGGGCAAGAAGCTCACGACGCGCAACACCACCAACGTCATTCCGGCGACCGAGCTCGCGCAGTGGAAGCCCCTCGGCGACAAGATGGCCGCGGACTGGGTCGAGGAGATGAAGGGCAAGGGCCTGAACGGCGCCAAGATGCTCGAGGATGCCAAGGCGCTGATCGCCAAGTACGTCGGCACGAAGTAGGGCGACCGGCATGGCCACGATCATCGGCGGCATCGCCGCCTCGCACACGCCGACCATCGGCTTCGCGCTCGATCACGACAAGCAGCAAGACCCGGTCTGGGCGCCGATCTTCGAGGCCTTCGCGCCGGTGCGCGCGTGGATTGCCGAGAAGCGTCCCGACGTGCTGCTGTTCGTCTACAACGACCATGTCACGTCCTTCTTCTTCGACCACTACTCGGCCTTCGCACTCGGCGTGGGCGAACAATGGGCGGTGGCCGACGAGGGCGGCGGCGCCCGTGCACTGCCGCCGGTGGCGGGACATCCGGCGCTGGCGCACCACGTCGCGCAGTCGCTGGTGGCTGACGAGTTCGACCTGTCCTTTTTCCAGGACAAGCCGCTCGACCACGGCTGCTTCTCTCCGCTGTCGGTGATGTGCGAGCACCGTGACGGCTGGCCGCTGGCACTGGTGCCGCTGCAGATCGGTGTGCTGCAGTTTCCTGCGCCGTCGGCGGCGCGCTGCTTCAAGCTTGGCCAGGCGCTGCGCCGCGCGATCGAAAGTTTCCCGGAGGACCTGAAGGTCGCCATCGTCGCCACCGGTGGTCTGTCGCACCAGGTGCATGGGGAGCGCGCGGGCTTCAACAACACGCCCTGGGACCTGGAGTTCCTGACGCGCTTCGAGAACGACCCGGTGCGCCTGGCCGAAATGACCCAGGCCGAGCTGGCCGAGCTGGGCGGCTTCGAGGGCGCCGAGGTCATCATGTGGCTGGTGATGCGCGGCGCGCTGTCGTCCCAGGTGCGCAAGGTGCACCAGCAGTACTACCTGCCGTCGATGACCGGCATCGCGGTCGCGGTGTACGAGAACCTTGCGGCGCCGCCTGCGGCCGGCGAGCTGAAGCGCCATGTCGCCCACATGGGCACCCAGTTGCGCGGTGCCGAGCGCCTGACCGGCACCTACCCGTTCACGCTCGAGCGCAGCGTCAAGGCCTACCGGCTGAACCGCTTCCTGCACGAACTGATCGTGCCCGCGCGGCGCGCCGAGTTCCTGGCGGACCCGGAAGCGACCTTCGAGCGTGCGGACCTCAGCGTCGAAGAGCGCGCAATGGTGCGCCATCGGGACTGGCGTGGCTTGATCCACTACGGCGTCATCTTCTTCATGCTCGAGAAGCTCGGCGCGGTGGTCGGCGTATCGAACCTGCACATCTACGCAGCGATGCGCGGCCAGTCGCTCGAAGAATTCCAGAAAACGCGCAATGCCCCCGGCGCGCTGTATTCGGTGGCGGCTCATCAACCTGCATTTGTCGAGGAGACACAACCATGAAAGCAATCATGTTCAAGCGCACCGCGACCGCGGGCCTGCTCGCTGCGCTGACGGCCAGTGCCTGGGCTGCCGGCGGATTCGACGGCTATCGGGCCGGCGTGCACGACAGTGCGCTGGCCTTCGACAAGAACCAGTACACGACCCTCAACGTGACCATCGACGGCCAGCCGGTGGCGGTGCGCTGGTACAAAGAGGTCTGCTACGTCGCGCGGCCGCAGCTGATGGCTCCGGTGCAGAACGGAAACCCGATCGCGAACCCGCAGTGCGGCTACCAGAGCATGAACATCTTCGTGCCCGAGAGCGCGACCGGAGACCAGATGACCGCGATCTACTTCGCCGTCAACAACGGCGGCTGGTTCGCGAGCTACGTGGGCACCAGCGTGACCAACGGCGCCAGCTACAACAGCAGCACCAGCAACGTCGGCGCCGCCTTGAAGGCAGGCTACGTCTTCATCAATGTCGGTACGCGCAGCCGCCGGCTGGTCGCGGCCGACGGCACGGCCGCCGGCAAGGCGCCGACGGTCGCCGTCGATGCCAAGGCCGCCGTGCGCTACCTGCGTCTGAACGACGCGGCGATGCCGGGCAGCGCCGAGCGCATCGTCGTCAACGGCACCAGCGGCGGCGGTGCGCTGGTGTCGATCCTCGGCGCTTCGGGCAACAGCCGCGACTACCTGCCCTACCTGGACGAGACCGGCGCGGCCGGCATCGACCGCAATGGCCACAGCACGCTGCGCGACGACGTCTTCGCGGTCCACGCCTACTGCCCGATCACCGATCTGGGCCACTCGAACATCGCCTACGAATGGATGTACACCGTGCTGGGCACGCGGGCTACAGTGAACCGCAACAACGATCCCGCCGGCAGCGCCGAAATGGCGGCGGACTTCCCCGCCTACCAGAGCAGCCTGCACCTGCGCAACGCCGATGGCAGCAAGCTCACGACCGACAACATGTTGGAGGTCTTGAAGGCCGAGGTCATTCGCTCGGCTGAGACCTTCATGAAGGCCGGCGGCACGGTCAAGGACCTGGGCGAGTCGTCGACCTACACCGTCGGCGGCGTTCCAACCACCTTCGTCAATGACTGGATCGATGTCGACAACGCGGCCAAGAAGGTGGTCGCGATCGACATGCAGCGCTACCTTAAGTTCGTGGCGTCGCAGGCCGTGCTGAAGGCCGCGCCCGCCTTCGACAACAGCGGCGTGCCCACATTCCCGGGTGGCATGAGCGAGAACACGCTGTTCGGCACGAAGGACCAGGCCGGCTTGAACTTCTCCGAGTTTGCGTGGAACAACAATGCCGTCGCCGGCGACGGTTCGGGCCGCGACGACAGCGGCTACCTCTGGCGCGACTACGTGCACCTGCCGACGACCACCGTCGACGACCAGGTGAACTTGATCAATCCGATGCGCTACATCGACAGCCAGGCCGACACCGCGCCGTACTGGTACGTCCGCCACGGCACGCGCGATCGCGACACGTCCTTCACGGTGTCGATCAACCTGAGCCGCGCCTTGCAGGACGACAAGCGCGTGCGCGACCTCAACTACCGCCTGGCCTGGGACCAGCCGCACGCCGGCAACTACGACGTGCCCGAGGCGATGCAGTGGATCGCCGCATCGCTCCAGGCCGCATCGGGCAGAGATCGGTGACACTTGGCAATCTGGCCACTGAAATACTGAAATGCAGCAGCGATGAACATCACTGGAACCACCCGCGTCTTCTTCATCCTCGGCGACCCGGTGGCGCAGGTGCGCGCGCCCGAGGTCTACAACCACCTGTTCCGGCTCCACGGTATCGACGCGGTGCTGGTGCCGCTCAAGCTGCCGGCGGCCGCGTTGCCGGGCTTCCTGCAGCACGGCATGAAGGCCGAGAACGTCGGTGGCCTCTGGGCCACGATTCCGCACAAGGCGCAGCTCGCGGCGCTGCTGGACCCGAGCGACCCGGTGGCCCAGATCGCCGGCGCGGTCAATGCCGTGCGGCGCCTGCCCGATGGGCGCCTGGAGGCGGCACTGTTCGACGGCATCGGCTTCGTCAAGGGGCTGGACCACCACGGCATCGAGGTCAAAGGTCGACGCGTGCTCATCGTCGGTGCAGGTGGCGGCGGCCATGCCGTGGCAGCGGCCGTCGCGCAGCGTGGGCCGGCGGCGCTGGCGGTGTTCAACCGGACGCGCGACCGCGCCGCGTCACTGGTCGAGCGTCTGCGGCCGATCGTCGGCGCGGCGGCCACGGTGGCCGCCAGTGCCGACCCTGCCGGCTTCGACCTGGTCGTCAACTGCACCTCGCAGGGCCTCATGGCGGACGACCCGGTGCCCCTCGACCCGACGCGCGTGGATGCCGGCGCGGCGGTGGTCGACATCATCATGAGCAAGCAGCCCACGCCCCTGCTGCGCGAGAGCCGCGCGCGCGGGCTCAAGGCCGAGGCCGGTTTCGAGATGCTGGTGCAGCAGATCCCCGAGTACCTGC
>DATDES010000215.1:0-3333 GCA_036522975.1 Burkholderiaceae bacterium
CGGCCAGGCCGGTCTATGGGTCGGTTTCAACATCGAGAAGGAGCCGTACTGGCTGCAGGCCGACGCGACCCGTGTGGTGCCACTGACGCCGGGGACCTGGTTTGTCTGGGTCGGCATTGCGCTGCTGGCCACCCTGGTTGGTTCGGTGTCGATCGCACGGCTGATCAATAAGCCCTTGCGAGAACTCAGCTTCGCCGCCAGTCGGATCCGCGAAGGCGAATTCGATTCGGTGCTCGACGAGAACACGCTGACCAGCGAGATTCGCGAGGTCAACATGGGCTTCAACCGCATGGCCAGGGAGCTGGCCAAGGTCGAGGAAGACCGGGCGGTGATGCTGGCTGGCATCAGCCACGATCTGCGCACACCACTGGCCCGCCTCCGCCTGGAAGCGGAGATGAGCGTCAGCGACGAAGAGGCACGGCAGAACATGGCTCTGGACATCGACCAGCTTGACGCCATCATCGACAAGTTCATGGACTACGCTCGCCCCGGCGAAGCGCGCCTGGTGCCGGTGCATCTGTCGCCGCTGGTCGACAAGGAGGCCGCGACCTTCCGCGACCCGCGCGAAATCCACATCAACTCCCGCCTGGCAATCGACCTGCGGGTCATGGCCGACGAGGTCGAGCTCGGCCGCGTCTTCGCCAACCTGTTCGAGAACGCGCGCCGCTACGGCCGCAGCACCGACACCGGGATCGCGATGGTCAGTGTCAGCTATGTACGGTCAGGCCCCTGGGTCATCGTCAGCGTGCGTGACCAGGGCCCCGGCGTGGCCCCTGAAAAGCTGGCTCAGCTGACCACCCCCTTCTACCGTGGAGACGCCGCACGCACCGCCGCGACCGGTGCGGGCCTCGGTCTGGCCATCGTCGAGAAGGCCATGCAGCGCATGGGAGGACAGTTCGAGGTCGACAACGCGCCCGATGGCGGTCTGGTGGCGCACATCCGCGTCAAGCGCGCGCCATAGACTCGGACCGCCCCTTGGGTCAAGGTTGCGCGCTCAGCGGGCTCGCAATAGACACACGGCGCGGGCTTCGATCGCGCGCCCCTCGCCCACGGGCCCCATCTGCTCGGCTGTCTTGGCCTTGACATTGACCTGACGGACTGCGATGCCGAGCGCTTCGGCCAGTCGCTCGCGCATCGCATCGATGTGCGGCGCGAGTTTCGGCGCCTGTGCCACGACCGTGCTGTCGACGTTTCCGATTTCGTATCCGGCTGCCCGAATGCGGCACGCCGCTTCGGCCAGCAGGTGCATCGAGTCAGCGCCCTTGAATGCCGCGTCGGTGTCCGGGAAGTGACGACCGATATCGCCGAGCGCGGCCGCACCCAACAGGGCGTCGGTGATCGCATGCGCGAGCGCATCGGCATCCGAATGTCCCAGCAGGCCGTGGCTGTGCGGGATCAGCACGCCGCCCAATACCAGCGGCCGGCCGGCGACCAGTGCATGGGTGTCCCAACCTTCACCGATGCGCATCGTCATGGGGCGTCCTTCAGCAGGCGCTCGGCGAACGCAAAATCGGCCGGCCAGGTGAGCTTGAAATTATCGGGCTCGCCGAGTACCAAGCGCGGCGCGTGGCCGAGAGCTTCGATCGCACTGGCCTCGTCGGTGATTCCTTCACCCGCCCTTGCCAGGGCCAGTTGCAGCATCCCGAGGCGAAACATCTGTGGTGTCTGCGCGATCCACTTGCCGTGACGGTCGAGCGTCGCGGCAACGCGCTCGCCGTCGCCGGCCTGCTTCAGGGTATCGGACAGCGGCAGCGCGAGCAAGCCACCGACGGGGTCGACGATGCAGGCGTCGATCAGCCGGTCCACCGCTGCCGCCTGGACCAGGCAGCGCGCCGCATCGTGGACGAGCACCCAGTCGAGGGCGCGCACGCCGTGGTCGGCTAAGGCGGTCAGACCCGCGGCGACCGACGCGGCACGCGTTGCACCCCCGCAGCGCTCCGTCCAGCCCGCAAAGTCCGGCGCGCTGGCCGCAAAGTCGCAATCGCCAGCGGAGAGCACGACCAGCGTGCGCTCGATGCGCGGCACGCGCGCCAGTGCCGCCAGGGTGCGGGCGACGACCGACCGGCCCGCGACCTGGCGGTACTGCTTCGGCCCACCAGCCCCGGCCCGCTCACCGAAACCGGCACAGGGCACGAGTGCATAACACCTTGCGTCTGTGTCGGCGGCGGGCTTGGTCATTGGGGGCGATTCTAGAATCCGCGCCTTCGATCCCTTCCCCATGCAGCTCCCCACCATCGCGCCGGGCAAGCGCTTCACCCTGCCACGGCCGCCCGGATCGGCCGACGCGCTCCTGCTCGCACGCATGGCGCAACGCTGGGTCGAACAAGGCCAGATTGGGGCCATCGTCACGGCCGATCCGGCAGACACCCAGCGCCTGGCCGACGAACTGCCGTTCTTCGCGCCGGGCCTTCGCATCGCCGTCTTCCCGGATTGGGAAACCCTGCCCTACGACACCTTCAGCCCGCACCAGGACTTGATTTCGGAGCGCCTGGCCACGCTCTGGCGCCTGATGGCGGTGAAGGATGTCGACGTGGTCCTGATGCCGGCGACAACGGCATTGACACGCCTGGCACCGCCGGCCTTCATGGCCGCGACGACCTTCCAGTTCAGGCAGAAGGACAAGCTCGACGAGGCGGGGCTGAAGGCGCAGCTGACCTTGGCCGGCTACCAGCATGTCAGTCAAGTGGTTTCGCCTGGCGAATATGCAGTTCGCGGTGGCCTGATCGACCTGTTCCCGATGGGTTCGGCGGTGCCGTTTCGGATCGACCTTTTCGACAACGAGATCGACTCGATCCGGACCTTCGATCCCGACTCGCAGCGCAGCCTGTACCCGGTGCCCGAGGTGCGGCTGTTGCCAGGCCGCGAGTTCCCGATGGACGACGCTGCGCGCACGACCTTCCGCGCCCGTTGGCGCGAGAAGCTCGAAGGCGACCCGACCAAGAGCCGGATCTACAAGGATCTCGGCGCCGGCATCGCGACCGCCGGCATCGAGTACTACCTGCCCCTGTTCTTCGAGCAGACGGCCACGCTGTTCGACTACCTGGGCCCGGCAACGGCACTGGCCCTGCATGGCGAGATCGATGAGGCGCTCGCCCGCTTCTGGACCGACACCCGTGAGCGCCATCGTTTCCTGCAGCACGACCCGGAGCGGCCGATCCTGGCCCCCGAAGACATCTTCCTCAAGGTCGACGACTTCTTCGCGCTGACTCAGCCGCATGCCACGCTGGCCCTGCGCGGTGCGGCCCCTACGGACTGGGCTCGACCACTGCCCGACGTGGCGGTCGACCGCGGCGCCACCGAACCGCTGGCGCTGCTCGAACGCCATCTCGACAC
>DATDES010000216.1:0-3130 GCA_036522975.1 Burkholderiaceae bacterium
CTTCGAACGTCATCACCAGGGCTGGTGGGATGTCGATCCGTCCAGGCATCGCTTGATGCTCAACGGCAGCGACGACAGCATGTTGAAGCGCCCGATGGTCTTCACGGTGGACGAGCTGATGCGCCTGCCCAGCGTGTCGCGCTTTCACTTCATCGAGTGCGGCGCCAACACCGGCATGGAGTGGGGCAACGTCGCAGTGCCCACGGTGCAATACACGCACGGCATGCTGAGTTGCTCGGAGTTCACCGGCGTGCCCTTGGTCACGCTGCTCGAGATGGCTGGAGCCGACTGGCGCCGCGGCCGCTTCGTTCTGGCCGAGGGCGCAGACGGCTCGTCGATGACACGCACGATTCCGATCGAACTGATCCAGAGCGGCGAGGTGCTCGTCGCGTATGGCCAGAACGGCGAGATGCTGCGGCCCGAGAACGGCTACCCGCTGCGTTTGGTGGTACCCGGCGTGCAGGGCGTGTCCTGGGTCAAGTACCTGCGCCGCGTCGAACTTGGCGACCAGCCCTACGCCAGCAAGGATGAGACCCTGCACTACATCGACCTGATGCCGGGCGGCCTCCACCGCGCGTACACGTCGATCCAGGAAGTGAAGAGCGTGGTCACGACGCCTTCGGGCGGCCAGGTGCTGATGGACCGCGGCTTCTACAGCCTGAACGGCCTGGCCTGGAGCGGGCGCGGCAAGGTCACCAAGGTCGACGTCTCGGTCGATGGCGGCCGCCGCTGGAAGCCCGCGCGCCTGCAGGGCCCGGTGATGGACAAGTGCCTGACCCGCTTCTCGCTCGACTGGACCTGGAACGGCGCGCCCGCGCTGGTGATGAGTCGGGCCACCGACTCGAGCGGTCACGTGCAGCCGACCTACGCCCAGTTGCGCGCCGTGCGTGGGCGTCGATCGATCTATCACAACAACGCGATCCAGACCTGGCTGGTGCAGGCCAATGGTGAGGTGAGGAATGTCCAGCTGTCGTAGTGCGGCGCTGCTCGTACTTGGCGCGCTGGCTGCGGTGACAGCTGACGCGCAGCAGCGAGCCGCCGACCGGTACACGGGTATCGGTCGACGCGCGACGGCGGCCGAAGTCAGCGCCTGGGACATCGACGTGCGGCCCGACTTCAAGGGCCTGCCCGCGGGTCGCGGCAGCGTCAAACAGGGGCAGGCGGTGTGGGAGGCGCAATGCGCGGGCTGCCACGGCATCTTCGGTGAGAGCAACGAAGTGTTCCCGCCGCTGGTTGGCGGCACGACGAAGCAGGACATCGAGACGGGCCGCGTGGCGCGCCTCGACGATGCCAGCTACCCCGGGCGCACGACGCTGATGAAGCTGTCGCAGGTGTCGACGCTGTGGGACTACATCCGCCGCGCGATGCCCTGGACGGCACCCAAGACATTGAGCGCGGAGGAGGTGTATGCCGTCACCGCTTACCTGCTTCACCTGGGCGATGTGGTGGCGGCGGACTTTGAGCTGTCGGATCGCAACATGCGCGAGGTGCAGGCGCACTTGCCCAATCGAAAGGGACTGACCACCGGGCACGCCTTGTGGCCGGGGGCCGAGCTCGGCGCTGCCGAAAACAAGGGCGACAAGCGCCGCAACCCCGACGTCCAGGGCAGCGCTTGCATGGCCGGCTGCGCGGTCGAGCCGACGGTCGCCTCCATGCTGCCCGATCACGCGCGCAATGCCCACGGCAACCTGAGCACGCAGCAGCGCGAGGTCGGCCCGCAACGCGGCGCGGCCACGGAGGCTGGGCTTGCCCCACCGAGTGCCGAGGCCCTGGCGGCGGCGCAGGCCACACCGGTGCGCGACTTGCTGCAGAAGAATGTCTGCCTGGCCTGCCACCAGCTCGAGGGCAAACTCGTCGGCCCGAGCTTCAAGGACGTGGCCAGCCGCCACGCCGCGCGCGCCGATGCGCAGGCCTATCTGGCCGAACGAATCAAGGGCGGCAGCATGGGCCAATGGGGCACGGTCCCGATGCCGCCGCAAGCCCTCAGCGCGGTCGACGCCCAAGCCATCGCCGGCTGGCTCGCGACGGGTGCAAAACCCTAGGCCGGCAGCGATGGGCTTGAAGGAAGATCATGCGGGACTTCCCGCGATGGAGAACCAAGGATGAACCGACAAAGACGAACCGCCCTGCAGCACGGCGCCAGCCTGGCCGGTCTGATGCTGAGCCTGGGCCTGATGCCGGGCGTCGCGCTCGCGCAGGCCGCAGGCTTCAACCGGGCCGCCTTCGATGCCAAGAGCCTGGCCGATGTGCTGAAGGCGATCGGCGCCGGGACGCCGGCCGAAAGCAAGGACGTCAATTTGCAGGCCCCCGACATCGCCGAGAACGGCGCCGTGGTGCCGCTGGGAGCCAGCACCACGCTGGCCGGCGTCAAACGCATCCTGCTGCTGGTCGAGAAGAACCCGAACGCCTTGGCTGCCGCCTTCGACCTCTCTGACAGCATCGACGCCAACGTCGCCACGCGCGTGAAGATGGGCCAGACCTCGAACGTCTATGCGGTGGCGATCACCGCCGACAACAAGGTCCTGTTCGCGCAGAAGGAAGTCAAAGTCACGCTCGGCGGCTGCGGCGGCTGAACTCAAGGCAAGGAAAACGATATGGCAACCGATCCGATGCGCATCCGCGCCCAGGCCCAAGGCAGCAATGCAATCGTGCGCGTTCTGATGATGCACGAGATGGAGACCGGCCAGCGCCGAGATGCCGCTGGGAAGATCATCCCGGCCTGGCACATCAGTGACGTCACGGCGCAGCACAACGGCAAGACGGTGTTGACCGCCCATTGGGGACCGGCAGTGTCGAAGAACCCCTTCCTGCAGTTCACGGTCAAGGGTGCCAAGGCCGGCGACAAAATCGTCGTGACCTGGAAGGACAACCGGGGCGAGTCCCGCACCGACGAGGCGGTCGTGGCATGACGGCGCGTTGCGTCGCTGCCGCGCTGCTGCTGTGCGGCTTCATGCAGGTCGCCCAGGCCCAGCCGAGCGCGGCAGACGGCATCGCGCGTTACCGCGAGATGCTCGCCGACGGCAATCCGGCCGACCTGTTCGAGGCCAAGGGCGAGGCCTTGTGGAAGCAGAAGCGCGGGCCGAAGGGCGCGTCGCTCGAACCCTGCGACCTGGGCAGGGGCCCGGGCGTC
>DATDES010000217.1:0-2443 GCA_036522975.1 Burkholderiaceae bacterium
CCTGATCAACGTCGGCTACGCGGCCAGCGACCGCGAGCGCCGCATCTACGCCAGCGAATCATCGTCCGCCTTGTTCCCGCGGCTGCGCGAGCACCTACAGTCGGCCGTGCGTCATTTCAAGGGTCAGTACGTCGTGGTCTGAGGAGCAATCGCGCGATCGTGTCGGCCACCAGGGCCGGCCTTTCGTGCACGATCCAGTGGCTCGCGTCGGGCACGCGCTGCACTTCGAGCGGGCGCATCTTCCGGCCCAGCAGCACGGCACGACAAGCGGATGCCATGCGGCAGCGCCTGATCGAACAGCTGGATCGTTACGCCGGCAGCCAGCCGCGCAGCGTGATGGCGGCATCGTCGACGCCGCTCTTGCTTAGGGCCGAAAACAGCAGCACGCCGATGTCGGCATCGTCGGTCGACAGGTCGCCCAGGGACTCGGTGGCCGCGCGCACCGCCGCATCGGCCTCCTTGCGCGAGAGCTTGTCGGCCTTGGTCAGCAACACCAGCAACTTGACCTCGCCCGTGCCCACGCGTGGCGCAACCCAGGCCAGCAGCTGGCGGTCGAGGTCGGTCAGACCCAGCCGAGGGTCGACCATCAGCACGACACCCGACAGGCTGCGGCGCACGGCCAGGTAGTCGGCCATCACCTGCTGCCAGCGCAGCTTGGCCGCGCGCTCGACCGCGGCATAGCCGTAACCCGGCAGGTCGGCGAAGTAGGCGTTAGGCGCGTCCTTCGGACCGAGAGCGAAGAGGTTGATGTGCTGGGTGCGCCCGGGCGTCTTCGACGCGAAAGCAAGACGCTTCTGCTGCGCGAGGGTATTGATGGCGGTCGACTTGCCGGCGTTGCTGCGGCCGACGAAGGCGATTTCCGGTAGGTCATGCACGGGCAGCTGGTCGAGCTGGCTGGCCGTCGTCAGGAAGCGCGCGGTGTGGGTCCAGGCCAGCGCGGACTTGGCCTCAGGGGAGGTGTTCATGTGGCATTGTAAAATTCGCGGGTTTTGCGCCTGCCGCAATGTCCTAACACCCAAGCCCGCACACCCATGATGAAGGCACTTTCCGCCCTGGCCCTGGCTGCCGCCCTGGCCACGCCCGCCCTCGCAGCCGCGCCGGCAGCCCCGGCCAAGCCCGATCTCGCCAAAGGCCAGGCAATCTCGACTCAGGTCTGCGCGGCCTGCCACACGGCCGATGGTTCGCGCGGCAGCCCGGCCAACCCGATCATCGCTGGCCAGCACCCCGAGTACCTCGTCAAGCAGCTGCAGGAGTTCAAGTCCGGCAAGCGCAACAACGCCATCATGAAGGGCTTCGCGACCACGCTGTCCGACGACGACATGCGCAACGTCGCTGCCTTCTATGCCGGCAAGAGCGCCAAGCCCGGGTTCGCGAAGAACAAGGACTCGGTCAAACTGGGCGAAAAGATCTACCGAGCCGGCATCGCCGAGAAAGCCGTGCCGGCCTGCGCCGGATGCCACAGCCCGAACGGCGCCGGCATCCCGGCCCAGTACCCGCGCATCGGCGGACAGCACGCCGACTACGCCGAGGCCCAGTTGGTCGCCTTCCGCGGCGGCGCGCGTGCCAACAGCGTGCAGATGAACAGCATCGCCGAGAAGATGAGCGATCGCGAGGTCAAGGCGGTTGCCGACTACGTCGCCGGCCTGCGCTGAACTTCGCCGCATCGCGGCAATCAAACGGCCGGTCCAGGACCGGCCTTTTTATGGGTCGTCACGGCGAATGGAGCAATCCAGCGATGACCTCTACCACCGGCATCCCCTGCGAACGCATGCAAAAATCCATGATTCAGACTCGAGGGTGCGTGCCGTGGACTTAAAGGTGAAGATCGTGATCACGGACGAGCAGAGTGACGACATCGTCACGTCCACCGGCTCTCTCGATCTGGCCAGCGGCGAGATCAGCCGCGTCGAGTACCAGGACTACGACGCCACCGTCCGTGGCCTGCCCTGGGACAGCGAAGACTACGAATTCACCAGCGGCATGCTCTCGCACGACGGCAAGGACGTCGAATTCCGCGTCGACGTCAACAAGACCACCGGCCAGTACTCGGTCAGCGCCAGCGAGCTGCTCGAGATCAAGCTGCGTGCTGCAGCGTTGTTCGCCGGTATGAGCGGCAAGGACTTGCTGGGCAGCATGAGTGCCAAGCCTGGCGCCAGCAAGGGCAGCCGCCTGCACTGAAACCTTGCGCGCGGATGCGTGGGCCGCGGCCCGCGCTCCGTTTCAGCCGCACTGCCCGACGTAGCCGCATGCGGTGCAGAAGTCGCACCCGTCCTTGTGAATCATGCTGGCATTGCCGCACTCAGGACAAGGGCGGCCGGGTTGCACTGCACTGCCCTGGCCCCCGCGGGGCGCATCGAGAACGCCCATCTCGCGCAGAGGGAAGCCCGCTTCGTCGAGCACGCCGAGCATCGCGTAGCGGTGGATCACCAGGCGCGCAAGATAG
>DATDES010000218.1:0-3791 GCA_036522975.1 Burkholderiaceae bacterium
ACCGCTTCGGCATGCCCAAGACCGTGCCCAAGTACTTCCAGATCGACAGCATGCCCGACGTGCACAGCCTGCCCTGGCCACTGTGGACCTGGTGGGACCTGGCCGCCGAAGGCGGCGCGGCCGCCAAACCCTGATCGAACGCCCATGCTGGCCTACATCCTCAAACGCATCCTGCTGATGGTGCCCACCCTGCTGGGCGCGTTGACGGTCACCTTCATCGTGATGCAGTTCGTCCCCGGTGGGCCGGTCGAGCAGATCCTGGCCGAGGCGCGTGCAGGCGGTGGCGGCGACGCAGGCGGCTATCGTGCCGGCCGTGATGTCGACGCCAAGCAGATCGCCGAGCTGAAGAAGCTCTATGGCTTCGACAAGCCGGCGCATGTGCGCTACTTCGAGATGCTGGGCAACTTTGCCCGCTTCGACCTGGGCCGCAGCTTCATGCACAACAAGGACGTGTGGGCGCTGATCAAGGAGAAGCTGCCGGTCTCGATGAGCCTGGGCCTGTGGACCTTCCTGATCTCCTACCTGATCTCGATCCCGCTGGGCGTGGCCAAGGCGGTGCGCGAGGGCAGTCGCTTCGACACTGCGACCTCGATCTTCGTGCTCGTGGGCTACGCGATTCCCGGCTTCGTGCTGGGCATCCTCCTGATCGTGCTGTTCGCCGGCGGCACGTTCTGGGACGTCTTTCCGCTGCGCGGACTCACTTCGGACAACTGGGACGAGATGGCCTGGCCGGCGCGCATCCGCGACTACGCTTGGCACCTGGCGCTGCCTTTGACCTGCATGGTGATCGGCCAGTTTGCGGTGCTGACCATGCTGACGAAGAACACCTTCGTCGAGGAGATTCGCAAGCAGTACGTGCTGGTGGCGCGCGCCAAGGGCCTGTCGCAGCAGCGGGTCCTCTACAAGCACATCCTGCGCAATGCGCTGATCCCGCTGATCACCGGCTTCCCGGCGGCCTTCATCGGCGCCTTCTTTGCCGGCTCGGTGCTGATCGAAACCCTGTTTTCTCTCGACGGCATCGGCCTGCTCGGCTACGAAGCGGTGATCCGGCGCGATTTTCCGGTGGTGCTGGGTTCGCTGTATCTCTTCACGCTGATCGCGCTGGTGGTCAAGCTGGTGTCGGACCTGCTGTACGTGGTGGTCGATCCGCGCGTGCAGTTTGGCGCTGCGGCCAAGTGAGGGCGGCATGAGTAGCACGATCATCGCCGCCTCGACACCCGCGGCCGCCGACCCAGCGGCGCAAGCGTTACCCACGGTGCGCCCGATGTCACCCAACCAGCGCGCCTGGGCCCGCTTCAAGCGCAACCGGCTCGGCTACGTGTCGCTGTGGCTCTTCCTCGTCATTTTGCTGACGGCCTCCTTCGGCGAGGTTTTCAGCAACGACAAACCCTTCGTGGCACGGCTCGATGGCCAATGGTGGTTCCCGGTCGCGAACAACCCGCCCGAGCGAGCGCTCGGCGGCGACTTTCACACCCCCACCGACTGGAAGGATCCTTTCACCAAGGCCCTGGTCGACAAGCCGGGCAACTTCAGCGTCGGCACGCTCAACCCCCATTCGGCCACCAGCATCGACTACCACGCGCGCAAGCCCGCGCCGTCGGCGCCCGACGCCAAGAACTGGCTCGGCACCGACCGCAAGGGCCAGGACATGATTGCGCGGCTGCTATTCGGCTTTCGCGTCAGCATCTGGTTCGCCATCGCGCTCACGCTGGCGGGCACGCTGCTGGGCATCCTGATGGGCGCGATCATGGGCTACTTCGGCGGCCGGCTCGACCTGACGCTGCAGCGGGTCATCGAGATCTGGGGCGCCGTGCCCGAGCTGTACCTGCTGCTCATCTTCGCTTCGATCTTCAAGCCCTCGCTGCTGCTGCTGCTGGTGCTGCTGTCGCTGTGGGGCTGGATGGGTCTGTCGGACTACGTGCGCGCCGAGTTCCTGCGCAACCGCACCCTCGAGTTCGTCAAGGCCGCGCGCGCACTGGGCCTGTCCAACGCGCAGATCATTCGCCGGCACCTGCTGCCCAATTCGATGGCCCCTGTGATCACTTTCCTGCCGTTTCGAATGAGCGGCGCCATCCTGGCCCTGACCTCCCTGGACTTTCTGGGCCTGGGCGTGCCGGCCGACGTGCCCTCGCTGGGCGAGTTGCTGCAGCAGGGCAAGGCCAACCTGGATGCCTGGTGGATCATCGTACCCACCTTCGTTCTGCTGATGATCACGATGCTGCTCCTGACCTTCATCGGCGACGCGCTGCGCGACGCCTTCGACACCCGCAAGTCATGAGTGAAGCGCCACTGCTCGAGATCGAACGGCTGAGCGTGCGCTTCGGCGCCTCGACGGTGGTCGACCAGGTCTCTTTCTCGATCGCCGCCGGCGAGAAGTTCGCCCTGGTCGGCGAATCGGGCTCGGGCAAGTCGATCACCGCGCTGTCGGTGTTGCGCCTGGTGGACGCTGCCGTGACCACCGGCGCGATCCGCTTCGAGGGCCAGGACCTGGTTCGAACGTCGGAGCGCGAGATGCGTGGCATCCGCGGCGGGAGCATCGGCATGATCTTCCAGGAGCCGATGACCGCGCTCAACCCGCTGTACACGGTAGGCAACCAGATCGGCGAGGTGCTCGAGTTGCACGCCGCGCTGAGGCCGAACGCGGCGCGTGCCCGCGCCATCGAGCTGCTGGCGCGCACCGGCATCCCCGAGCCCGGGCGTCGTGTCGATGCCTTTCCGCACGAGCTGTCGGGCGGCCAGCGGCAGCGGGCGATGATCGCGATGGCCCTGGCCTGCCGGCCACAACTGCTGATCTGCGACGAGCCGACCACCGCGCTGGACGTGACGATCCAGGCCCAGATCCTCGACTTGCTCGACGAGCTGCAGGCCGAGATGGGCATGGCGCTGCTCTTCATCACGCATGACCTGAACCTGGTGCGCCGCTTTACCCACCGCGTCGGCGTGATGGAGCGGGGCCGACTGGTCGAGATCGGGCCCACCGGCACGGTCTTCTCTTCGCCGCAACACGCCTACACGAAGAAGTTGTTGGCCAGCCGGCCGCAGCGCGTGGTGCAGCCGGTGGTGGACGATGCACCGGTGCTGGTCCAGGCCCAGCAGGTGGACGTGAGCTTCGCGGTGCCAAAGGGTTGGTTCAGGAAATCGCAGTTCCATGCGGTGCGCGATGCGACCTTGAAGCTGCGTCGTGGCGAAACCCTGGGCATCGTCGGCGAATCGGGATCGGGCAAGACCACGCTGGGCATGGCTCTCCTGGCGCTGCAGCCGATCGCTGCCGGCGAGATCGAGATGGGCGGCGAGCGCATCGACAACGCCGACCGCGAGCACCTGCGCCGCATGCGTCGGCGCATGCAGGTGGTGTTCCAGGATCCGTTCGCTTCGTTGTCGCCGCGCATGACCATCGGTCAGATCGTGGGGGAGGGACTGGCGTTGCACCGTGCCGACCTGGCGCCGGCCGAGCGCGACAAGCTGGTGCTGGCGATGCTCGACGAGGTCGGCCTGTCGGAGCGCCAGGGCGTGGCCGGCGTGCTGCAACGCTATCCGCACGAGTTTTCCGGCGGTCAGCGCCAACGCATCGCTATCGCGCGCGCGGTGGTGCTGCGCCCCGAGGTGCTGGTGCTCGACGAGCCGACCTCGGCGCTCGACGTCTCGGTGCAGCAGCAGGTGCTCGCGCTGTTGGCCGAGCTGCAACGCCACTACGGCATGAGCTATGTCTTCATCAGCCACGACCTGGCCGTGGTGCGCGCGATGTCGCACCGGGTGATGGTGATGAAGGACGGCCTGATCGTCGAAGAAGG
>DATDES010000219.1:0-10257 GCA_036522975.1 Burkholderiaceae bacterium
CTGCCGAGCAGCATGACGCGGGTGGCGGACGGGGACAGGGGCGTGCCGATCGGCTTCATCACGGATGGATTCGGGTTGACGGGATGCGGATTGTCGCCGGGCGCGGCACTCTCCTACAGAACGATGCGCGGCCGGCTGATCGGCCGCGTACGGCACCCGCCCTAGAGTCATTCCCATGGGCCGCAGCCCCAGACCGACTGCGCTTGCGGACCATGCCTCGATGCCAGGCTCGCGAGCCGAGCCGGCGATGTCAAAGGAGATTCACATGACAAAGCAAGCCTCACTCACGCTCACCCCACTGGTAGCGTCTCTGGTTGCCGCAGTAGCGCTGGTGGCCTGCAACCGCGCGGAAGAGCCGCGTACCGCCGGCCAGGCGATAGATCAAACCGTGGCGAAGGCCGAGAAGCAGGCCAAGGAAGCCGGTGCCGAAGTGCGCGCCGGTAGCGAGAAGGCCGCCGACGCAATGGCCGGTGCCGGTGCGAAGACGTCGAACGCAGTGCGCGATGCCGCGATCAGCGTCGAAGTCAAGGCCAAGCTGGCACAGGAACCGAGCCTGAGCGCGCTGCGCATCGATGTCGACACGGCGGATGGTCGCGTCGACCTGCGTGGCACTGCACCATCGGCAGTTGCGCGCGAACGCGCCACCGTACTCGCCCAGGCCGTGACGGGCGTCACCACCGTCAACAACCAACTCACCATCGTCGCCGGCTCGTGAGTCCGGCATCACCCAAAAGAGGACAACACACCATGAAAACCCGCCACGCCTTTCTCGCCATCGCTTCCGCTTTGGCTCTGCTGACCACCACCGGCTGCGCCGTCATGCGCGACCAGGAGTCGGTCGGCGCCTACGTCGACGACGCCACCCTCACCTCGCGCGTGAAGGCCAAATTCGCCGAGAACCCAGTCGTCAGCATGATGTCCATCACCGTCGAGACCATGAAGGGAACGGTGCAACTGTCCGGCTTCGCGAAGACGGCCGATGAGAAGGCGACGGCCGAACGGTTGGCACGCCAGACTTCGGGCGTCGTGGCCGTGCGCAACGACATCATCGTCCGCGCCTGACCGCCGGGTGACCCGATACCGAGGCCGGGCCCGATGGGCCCGGCCTCGGCGCGTCGGCGGTGCAATGCGATGATCGCGCGGTGCTGCCCGACGCCAGACCCGCCAGAACACCGGCAAGACTGCCAGGGCCCGCCGCGCTGCTGGCGTGCCGGGCATGAGCGCGGTGCCCTACCTCGATCTGGACCGCTGGCCGCGGCGGGATGCCTTCGACTACTTTCGCCATTTCGACAAACCTTTCTTCAACGTCTGCACGCGGCTGGACCTGACCCGGCTGCGCCAGGCGGTGCAGGCGCGGGACCGTGGCGGCCTGGCCTTGGCCTATCACTTCGTCGCGCTGCGCCTGTGCAACGCGATCGAACCCTTTCGCTATCGCATCGAGGGCGAGCGCGTGCGCGTGCACCCGGTCGTCGATGGCAGTACCACCGTGCTGCGCGAAGACGGCAGCTTCGGCTTTGCCGACCTCGCGTACCACAGCGACTTCGAAACCTTCGCGGCGGCCGGCGCCGCAGCCATCGTTGCCGCGCGCGCCAGCCACGCGCCCTTCGAGCCCAAACCGGATGACCAGGCGCGCATCCACTTCACGACCCTGCCCTGGCTGCACTTCACCAGCTTCTCGCACGCCCGCAACTGGGGGCGCGAAGATTCGGTGCCCAAGCTGGCCTTCGGTCGCATCGACAGCGATGGCACGCGCGCGTGGATGCCGCTCTCGGTGGAGGTGCATCACGCGCTGATGGACGGCCTGCACGTCGGCCGCTTCGTGCAGGCCTTCGAGGCGGTGCTGAAGGATCCACTGCCCCTGCTCGGCACAGCACCGGCGCCACGCTGAAGACAAGGATGATCCACCGATTCCCGACTCTCGCCGACCTCAGGCGACACGCCATCTCCCGCAGCCTCTTCGCCCCGACGACGCTGCCAAAGGCCATCGAGCGCCTGGGTTTCGTGCAGGCCGACCCGATCCGCGCACCGGCCCGGGCGCAAGACCTAACGCTGCGGCACCGCGTGGCCGGCTACCGCGCCGGCGATCTCGAACGGCGCTATGCGCAGCTGCCGATAGAGGAGGACTTCTTCGTCAACTACGGCTTCGTGCCACGCGAGCTGCACCGGCTGATGCACCCGCGCGAGGCGCGCTCGGTATGGCCCAAGGCGCAGTGGGCGAAGGCGCAGGAAGTGCTGGCCTTCGTGCGCGAGCGCGGCGTGGTCCACCCCCGCGACGTCGACGCCCACTTCCAGCACGGCAAGACGCGCAACTGGTTCGGCGGCTCGTCCAATGCGTCGACGCAACTGCTCGACGGCATGCACTACCGCGGCCTGCTGCGCGTAGCCCGGCGCGAGGGCGGCACGCGCTGTTACGCGGCACGCGACCCGCACGAAGGCGCACCCGACCCGGCAGCCGCACTGGATGCGATGGTGGAGGTGATCGTCGCCAAGTACGCGCCCTTGCCCGCGCCTTCGCTCGGCCAGCTGGTTGCGCGCCTGAGCGAGGCCGCGCCGCAGTGGCGTGATGCGCGCGCCGCCGCACTGGCGCGCGCAAAGCGACGCCTGCCCTGCGCCACCGTCGATGGCCTCGGCTGGATCTGGCCGGCGGGTGAAGACCCGGCGTCGCGGCGCCACGGCGTGTCCGAACGCGTGCGTCTGCTCGCTCCCTTCGACCCGCTGGTCTGGGATCGTCGCCGCTTCGAGCGCTTCTGGGGCTGGCCCTACCGCTTCGAGGCCTACACGCCGGCGCCAAAGCGCCGGCTCGGGTACTACGCCCTGCCGGTGCTGTGGCGTGACGCCGCCGTGGGCTGGGCCAATCTCGGGGTGCGCGATCTGCGCCTGCAGATCGAAGTCGGCTTCTTCGGCCCGCGCCTGACCGATGCGGCGTTCGGCGCGGCGCTCGACGACGAACTCCAGCGCATGAGCGACTTCCTGGGCCTGTAGCGCAGGTTCAGCCGGCGCCCTGCACGTTCACATACAGCGCATACAGGGAGTGGCTGCTGGCCATGAACAGGCGGTTCATCTTTGCCCCACCGAAGCAGACGTTCGCGCAACGCTCGGGCAGGTGGACGTGGCCGATGGCCTGGCCGCTGGCTTCGATCACGCGCACGCCGTCAAGGCCGGCAGAAGACGCCTTGCCCGTGCTGCCATAGCCGCACCAAACATGGCCCTGGGCGTCGACTGCGATGCCATCGAGCGCGCCGCCGTCGACGGCCTCATAGACCAGGCGCTTGTGACTCAAGGCGCCGTTGGCACCGACGCGCAAAGCCCAAAGGCGACGGTGCGGCTCGGCGCGGCTTTCGACGACATAGAGCTCGGACTCGTCGGGCGAGAAGGCCAGGCCGTTGGGGCCTTTGAGGTCGTCGATCACACGCTGCAAGGCCCCGTCGGGCGGCAGACGATAAACCGCGTGCGGCAACTCCTGCGCTGCGGGTTCGCCTTCCCACTGCCCCGAGATACCGAAACTCGGGTCGGTGAACCAGATCGCGCCGTCCTTGGCGCAGACGATATCGTTGGGCGAATTCAGGCGCTTGCCGTCGAAGCGGTCGGCCAGCACCGTGATCCGGCCGTCGAACTCGGTGCGCGTGATGCGGCGCATCAGGTGCTCGCAAGACACCAGGCGGCCCTGGCGGTCGCGGGTGTGGCCGTTGGCGTTGTCGGCCGGATGGCGGAACACACTGGTCGCGCCCGAGCAGTCGTCCCAGCGGACGATGCGGTTGTTCGGGATGTCGGACATCAGCAGGTAGCGCCCGTCGCCGAACCATACCGGACCCTCGGCCCAGCGGAACCCGCTGGCCAGTTGTTCGACGCTGGCGCTGTACAGGCGCAGCGCGAGGAAGGCATCGTCGAGAACCTCGACCGAAGGGTCGGGGTAGCGGGCGTTGGCCTGAAAGGGAACTTGGACTTCGGTCATGGTGGTGTTCAGTAGCGTACCGGCATGAAGGCCCAGTCGGGCTCCTTCTTGCGCATTTCGATCGCGTCGTCGCGGTCGGTCAGTCCGCAATCCAGGTAGGCCTGGTGCAGCTTGGCAAGCGCGTCGTGGTCAAGCGTTATGCCCAGGCCCGGCTCGCGCGTCACACGCGCGCAGCCACCCTCGATCGGTAGCTTGCCGCCGACCAGCAACTCATCGCTCTGCCACGGGTAATGCGTGTCGCAGGCGTAGGTCAGCATCGGCGTCGCAGCAGCCAGGTGCGTCATTGCGGCCATTGAAATGCCCACATGGCTGTTGGAGTGCATCGACAGACCGCGGCCGAAGGTGCTGGCGACGCGGTTGAGCTCGAGCGTCGAGCGCAGCCCGCCCCAGAAGTGGTGGTCGGTGAGGATGATGTCCTCGCTGTGCTTGGCGATGCTGCCCGGGATGTCGGCGTACGAGGTCGTGCACATGTTGGTCGCAAAGGGCATGTCACCCATCTCGCGCCGCAACGCGGCCATGCCGTCCTGCCCACGCACCGGATCCTCGTAGTATTCGAGCGTGCCTTGCATCCGTTGACCGCAGCGCAGCGCGGTGGCGTGAGTCCAAGCGCCATTGGGGTCGATGCGCAGCGGCATGCCGGAGCCGAAGGCCTTGCGCAGCGCGAGCAACGCGTCGACCTCCAGGTCCGGGTCGAGGATGCCGTTCTTGAGCTTGATCGACTCGAAGCCGTAGGCGTCGCACATCGCGCGCGCCTGCGCGACGATGCCCTCGGGGTCGAGCGCGGCCGCCTGGCGTGCGGCGGCCCAGCCGCTGGCCCGGGGGTCGGTGCCGAACCCGAGCGTGCCGCCCGCACCTTCGTACTTGAAGAACAGGTAGGCCGAGTACGGAACCCGTTCGCGCACCACGCCTCCCAGCAGGTCGACCACTGGACGCCCGACCGCCTTGCCCATCAGGTCGAAGCAGGCGACTTCGATCGCGCTCCAGACATGATTGATGCGCGCCGTTTCCCAGGGCCGCACGTCCTTCAGCGCACTGACGCCGCCATCCCCAAAGCGGTCGACCAGCGCCTGCTTCAGGCCGTTGAGCTGGAACGGGTCGTGCCCGACCACCACCTCGCGGGCGTCGCGCAGCATCGCCAGCGTGGCCGAGCCGCCAGGGATCTCGCCGATACCGGAGATATGGTCGTCGGACACCAGTTCGACAATCGTGCGCAGCGCATACGGCGCGTGCAGCCCGGCGGCGTTGAGCAAGGGCGGGTCGCCCACCGCGATGGGCGTGACCCGCATCTCGACGATCTTCATCGCGTCACTGGGTCACTTGAAGAGGCTGGGCAGCCAGAGCGAGATCGCCGGCACGTAGGTCACCAGCATCAGGCAGGCGCCGAGCGCGCCGTAAAAGGGCAGGATCGACTTCATCACCTGCCCGACACTGATCCCACCGATCGCACAGCCGACGAACTGCGTCACCCCCACCGGAGGGGTATTCAGGCCAAGCGCGCAGTTGATCAGCATCACCACGCCGAACTGCACCGGGTCCATGCCGAAGTGCATCGCGATCGGCAGGAAGATCGGTGTGCAGACCAGGATCGTCGCCGCCATGTCGAGGAAGGTGCCGAGGACGAACAGCAGCAGGTTGATCAGGAAGAAGATCACCAGCGGATTGGTCGACACCGACTGCATCATCTCGCCGGTCTTCTGCGGCACCTCGTACAAGGCCATGAAGTAGCCGAAGGCTGACGAGATGCCGATCAGCAGCAGCACGACACCGGTGGTCTTACAGGCCTTGGCGCAAGCGGTGAGGAAGTCCTTCCGACTCAATGAGCGGTAGACGATGCCGGTGACGATCAAAGCCCAGAGCACCGCCGTCGCGGCAGACTCCGTAGCCGTGAAGATGCCCGACAGGATGCCGGCCAGGATGATGACCACGATCAGCAAGCCCGGCAGCGCGCCACCGAAGGCGCGGAGCACCTCGCCCCAGCCCTTGAATGCGCCGCGCGTCGGATAGCCGCGCTTGACCGCGACGTAGTAGGCGGCGGCGAGATTGCACAGCGTCAGCAGCACGGCCGGAATCAGCGCGCCGAGGATCAGGCTGAACACGCTGACCGAGGCGATGCCGGTGGTCGCCAGCGTGAAGATGATCAGGTTGTGCGAGGTCGGCATCAGCACGCCGACCAGGGCCGCATGGGTCGTGACGTTGACCGCGTAGTCGGCGTCGTAACCCTCCTTCTTCATCAGCGGGATCATCACCGAGCCCATCGCCGTCACGTCGGCCAGTGCCGAGCCGGCGACGCCGCCGAACAAGGTGCAGCCGATGACGTTGCTCATGCCCAGGCCGCCGCGCACATGGCCGACCAGGGAATTGGCGAAGCGCACGATGCGATCGGCGACGCCGCCATAGAGCATCAGTTCGCCGGCGAAGACGAAGAAGGGAATCGCCAGGAAGCTGAACACCTGCATCCCGCCGACCATCTTCTGGAACACGACGGCAATGGGAAAGCCGGAGTAGAGGACGGTGGCGATCGACGCCAGGCCGATCGAGAACGCGACCGGAACGCCCAGCAGCAGCAGGGCGGTGAAAGCAACGGCCAGTACGGTCAGTTCCACGCGGGCACCACTTCCTCATCACGCAGCAGCGCGATGACATGTTCAAGCGAAAACATCACGATGAGGACGCCGGCGACCACCAACGCCAGGTAGTCCATGCCGACCGGCACATGGAGCATCGGTTTGGGGTCGGACCATTTCAGCAGGGTCCAGCCCCAGCCGCTCCAGGCCATGATGCCGCCGAACAGCGCGACGAAGGCATGGATCAGGATCTCCAGCTTCAGGCGCCAGGACTCGGGCAGCAGCCCGACCAAGGACTCCATGCCGATGTGGCCGGCGTCGCGCACGCCCACTGCGACGCCCAGCGCCGTCACGTACAGCACGAGCTGCAGCGCCAATCCCTCGGCCCAGGTCGGCGTGTCGTTGAAGATGTAGCGGCCAATCACCTGGTACTGCACACACAGCACGATGGCGATCAGCATGACCACTGCCAGCACCAGGCATGCAAATGACAACGCCGCGCACAAGCGCGTGTAGGCATGGTTGGCCGGCGGACGATCGTGTGACAGGACGATCACCGGGCCGCCGAGGCCCACCGCGTCAATGGCCACGGTCGCACGGTGCTCTGGAGGGGCTGGCGTGGTCAAGTGAGAGACACTCAATGGATCGACAGGGAAAGGTCCCACACGCCGCGCAGCGTGTGGGACCCGCGGCTTACTTGCTGTCCTGGACCTGCTTGACCAGGCGTTGCAGATCGGGCGTGTTGATGAACTTGGCGTAGACCGGCGGCATGACGGCACGGAACGAGGCCTTGTCGACATCGGTCACGATCGTCGATCCGGCCTTGACCACGATATCCAGCGACTTGGCTTCCTGCTCGTCCCACTTCTGGCGCTGGAAGGCCACCGATTCCTTGGCCGCGGCACGGAACATGTCCTGCTCGGCCTTGGGCATGGCGTCGAACACCTTCTTCGAGATCACCAGCAGCTCCGGCGCCATCGAATGCTCGGTGCGCGAGTAGAACTTCACCGCCTCGTAGTGCTTGAAGCCGTCGTAGGATGGAATGTTGTTCTCCGCAGCGTCGATCACGCCGGTCTTCAGCGCTGTGACGACCTCGGCGGTGGGCATCGGCGTGGCGTTCGCACCCATCGCGCTGACCAGGGCCACCCACAGGTCACTCGGCTGCACGCGGATCTTCATGCCCTTGGTATCGGCGACGGTGCGGACCGGCTTCTTGGCGTAGATCGAACGCGCGCCGCTGTCGTAGAAAGCCAGGCCGACCAGGCCCTCGTGCTCGCAGCCCTTCAGGATCTCCTCACCGATCGGGCCGTCCAGCGTCTTGCGCATGTGGGCGATCGAGTCGAACAGGAAGGGCATCGTCGGCACCAGCGACTTCGGGCAGATCGAATTGACCGTGCTGATGTTGATGCGGTTCATCTCGAGCGCACCGATCTTGACCTGGTCGAGCGTCTCCTTCTCGGAGCCGAGGGCGCTCTTGTTGAAGACCTTGATCTTGTACTTGCCGTTGCTGCGCTTGTCGAGCAGGTCGCTCATGTGCTTGACGGCGGCGACGGTCGGGTACTCGTCGCTGTTGTGCACGTCGGCAGAACGGAACTCGACCGCGTTGGCGCCGAAGGCGGCCGCCAGCAGGGCGGTCATCAGCAGGTTCTTCTTGAAACTCATCATGTGTCTCCTGGGGTCAATCCTTGAAATAAGGACCTTGGGTTACGAAAGGACCGCCCTGGTAAATGGCAGCCGGTTGCGTGGTGTCGATGGTGGGCTGACGCGCCTCGGTTGCGGCTCGGTACTTCTCCGAACTGTCCTGGGGGCGATAACCGATGTGACGGGCGCTGCCGTTGTCCCAGAACAGGGTCGCGTTGTCGCTCATGCCGTAGATGACGCTATGGCCGACGATCGGTGCGGTGAGCGCGGCGACGATCAGGCGCTCGGTGTCGTCGAAGCTCATCCAGGTGGCCAGCATGCGCCGGTCCTTGGGCTCCGCGTACGACGAGCCGATGCGCAGGCTGACGGTCTCGATGCCGTGCTTGTTCCAGTACAGCTGCGCCAGGTTCTCACCGAAAGCCTTGCTCAAGCCGTAGAAGCCGTCCGGCCGCACCGGGTCGAGCGGGCTGATCACTTCGTCTTGCCGGTAAAAGCCGGTGACGTGGTTGCTGCTGGCAAAGACGATGCGCTTCGTGCCATGGGCCCGCGCCGCCTCGTACAGGTTCACCATGCCGACGATGTTGCCGGCCAGGATGGACTCCCAGGGCTGCTCGGTCGACACGCCACCCATGTGGACCACGGCGTCGACATCCTTCAGCAGATCCAAGATCGCGGCCTTGTCTTCGAGCGACGCGACGACGACCTCTTCGCCAGGACCAGCGACCCCCATCTCGGCGCGGTGCGACAGGCGCAAGGTCTCGCAATAGGCCTTCAGACGCGGGCGCAGCTCGCGGCCCAGATTGCCGGCCGCGCCAGTCAGCAGCAGGCGGCGAAAACGCAGGGGGGTGGTTGGGGCAATGGTCATCGCTTGAAAGCCGGTCGGTAGTGGCCCGATTGCAGAAAGTTGTCTGTTGTCGTACAACTACCGCATTGTTCCGGCTCACCGACGGCCCGTCAAGGCGAGCCAGCCACGGATTGCTCCGGGTTTTCACTTAAGGATCGCATGGACACGCTCACCCGCCGTCGCCCGCGCTCGCTCGCCCAGGAGGTGGTCGAGGCGCTGCAGGCGCCGATCCGCGATGGCCGCGTCGAGCCGGGCACCAAGCTGCCCAGCGAAGGCGAGGTGATGGCTGCCTTCGGCGTCAGCCGCACGGTCGTGCGCGAGGCGCTATCCAAACTGCAGGCTTCGGGGCTGGTGGCTACACGGCACGGTGTCGGCAGTTTCGTCGTCGGTCGCGGCGACGAGGCCGGTTTTCGCATCGGCCCGCAGCAGTTGGAGACCCTGCGCGACGTGATCGCCATGCTCGAGCTGCGCATCGGCGTCGAGACCGAGGCGGCGGGCCTGGCGGCACAGCGGCGCAGCTCCGCCAACCTGACCGCGATGCGCGCGGCCCTGGACGAATTTGCCGCCGCGGTGGAAGCCGGCCGCGACGCGGTGGTCGCCGACTTCCACTTCCACGCCGAGATCGCCCGCGCAACGCAGAACGTCCACTTCAGCGGCCTGCTCGACACCCTGGGCACGCGCATCATCCCGCGTTCGCGCCTCGACCCTGCGCTGAGCCTGCTCGACAGCGAGCACATGGACTACCTTCGCCGCGTCAATGGCGAGCACGAAAGCATCCACGACGCGATCGCCCGCCAGGATGCCGAGGGTGCGCGCGCCGCGATGCGCACCCACCTTGCCAACAGCCGTGAACGGCGTCGGCGCGCTGCCGAGACTTGAAGCCTCGTCGCCGACGTGCTTGGTTGTAGGATGACTTATAAGCAGCGGGTAGAGCAATGATGATGAACCTGATGGAGACCCGATCATGAGAGAAAACCGCTTGCGCACGATGTGGAAGAACGACCAGGCCGCCGTCAATGGCTGGCTGGCGATTCCGAACAGCTTTTCGGCCGAGGTGATGGCGCACCAGGGCTGGGACTCCCTGACGATCGACCTGCAGCACGGCGTGATCGACTACGCCGCGCTGGTGCCGATGCTGCAGGCCATCAGCACGACGCCGACGGTGCCGATCGTGCGCGTGCCCTGGCTCGAGCCCGGCATCATCATGAAGAGCCTGGATGCCGGCGCCTACGGCCTGATCTGCCCGATGGTCAACA